>CALLPK010000062.1 GCA_938015415.1 uncultured Saprospiraceae bacterium | reverse complement strand
CAAATCAACAAATCAACAAATCAACAAATCAACAAATCAACAAATCAACAAATCAACAAATCAACAAATCAACAAATCAACAAATCAACAAATCAACAAACCCTACTTCTCCCCATCTTCAATCGGATTCGTAATCCAGTGAAATCCATCCGCCGCAATCAATCGCTCTGCAGATTCAGGACCCCAACTGTTCGCAGGATAATTAGGAAATTCAGCCGGACTGTTTTTCCAGGCGTTGATGATCGGCATCACTACTTCCCAGGCAGCCTCCACCTCGTCGGATCGCATAAAGAGGGTCGCATCGCCCGTCATCACATCGTGCAAAAGCGTTTCGTACGCCTCGGGTTGTTGCGTATCGTACGCATCACTGTAATTGAAAACCATATCCTCCGGTCCAAGTCGCATATTTAGTCCTATCTGCTTGGCCTGGAATCGAATCCGGATACCGGTAGCAGGATTGATACTAATCACAATCCGGTTGGGTTGCAGGCTTTCGGCTACGCCCGTCGGAAATATCCGGTGTGGAACGGGCCGAAACTGAATCGTAATCACCGACATTTTTTCGGGCATTCGTTTACCGGAACGGACGTAGAAAGGAACATTTTGCCAACGCCAATTGTCCAGATGGAATTTGACCGCCGCGAAAGTTTCTGTATTAGATTTGGGGTCTACCTTTTCTTTTTCACGGTAGCCTTCAACCTTGTCGCCCTTCATCCAGCCTTTGGAATATTGTCCACGGGCGGTGTTTTCGAATACCTCTTTGGTGTCGTACTTTCTGATTGCTTTCAAAACGTCTACTTTTCGGCTACGAATTTCGTTGGCACTAAAAGAAACGGGAGGTTCCATGGCTACAAAACAAAGCAACTGTAACACGTGATTTTGAATCATATCTTTTAAGGCACCGGATTTATCGTAATAACCACCACGATCTCCGACACCTACGGTTTCGGAAACGGTGATCTGAACGTGCTCGATATATTTTCGGTTCCAAATAGGTTCAAACATGACATTCGCAAATCTAAAAACCAACATGTTTTGTACCGCTTCTTTGCCCAGGTAATGGTCAATTCGGTAGATTTGTTTTTCGTCGAAAATACCCGTGAGTAGCTTATTTAATTTTTGGGCACTTTCCAGGTCATGACCGAACGGCTTCTCCACGACAATACGCGTACAATCGGGGTCATTGCAAATGCCAGCTTTACCTAAGTTGACGGCCACTGGTTCGATGAGCCCGGGAGCGATGGCCAGATAAAAAATCACGTTGGGATGCTCGCCCCAATCCTTTTCAATCTTTTTAATCTCCTTGGCTAGGTTTTGATAATCTTTTTGTTCAAAAACATCAGACTTTAAGTAAGAAATATTAGGTGAAAATTCAGACCATTCCTCTTTGTTGATTTTTCCACGACGGGAAAACTTGTTGACGCCTTCTTCCAGCATAGACCGGAATTTAGCATCTGTAAAGCTGGTACGTCCCAGTCCGATGATCGCAAATTTTTCGGGCATTTGTTTATCCAGAAACAGATTGTAAAACGCCGGCGTGAGTTTTCTTTCGTTCAGGTCACCACTTCCTCCAAAGATAACGATGATGGTAGGTTTGAGGATTTCTTTGTTAATCATGATGTTTAGCTTGTTGACCGGTTAGCTTTTGGCTAGTTGGCCTTCTTTAAGGTAAATGCTTTTAATGAAGGTGTTCTAGAATATTTCAAATACTGGGAAATAGCTTTGCTGATAGCAAATCTATTCTTCCCATTCCGTATGAAAAACACCTTTTTTGTCAATTCTTTCGTAGGTATGTGAACCAAAGAAATCTCTTTGTGCCTGAATCAGATTAGCTGATAAACGTGGGCTGCGGTAATTGTCATAGTACGATAAACTGTTGAGTAGGGCCGCAATTGGTAAACCGGATTGAATACAAATTGCCAGTACTTCCCGAGTATCTTTTTGTAGTTTGTTTAATTTTTTGGCGATATCTTTATCCACCATTAAATTGACCAATTTAGGGTCCCGATCGTACGCTTTTCTGAAATCTTCCAATAGCGCTGCCCGGACAATACAACCACCTCGCCAGATTCGCGATACGCCTTCCAGGTCAAGTTTGAATTTATATTCGTCCGAAGCTTCGCGTAGTAGCGCCATTCCCTGTGCGTAGGTAACGATAAAAGAAAAGTAAAGTGCGTTCCGTAGCTTTTCAATAAAGGCCGCTTTATCGTCGGTCTTTATTTTATAGGAAGTTCCCTTTAAAATTTTAGAAGCTGCGACGCGTTCCTCTTTTAGTCGGGATATATAACGGGTCCCTACGGCAATATCAATGGTTGGAATTGGCATTCCAATGTTCATTCCATCCTGCGAAGTCCACTTTCCGGTACCTTTGGATTTAGACGCATCCATGATAATATCGATGACGTACTTTTTACTTCCTTTTACTTTTTTCTTGAAAATTTTAGAAGTGATTTCAACGAGGTAAGAATTAAGTTCGTTCTCGTTCCATTCGGTAAAGTGTGCTGCAATTTTAGGATTAGAAAGTCCACATCCTCTTTTCATGATATCGTAGGTTTCCCCTAATAACTGCATCAAACCGTATTCGATACCATTATGAACCATCTTGACATAATGTCCTCCTGAACCTTGGCCGATATACGTAATACAGGGTTCTCCGTCTACTTTGGCGGAGATCGCTTCCATAATTTTTTTGACTTTGTTATAAGCTTTTTTATTGCCACCGGGCATCATGCTTGGACCAAGTCGTGCGCCGGAGGCACCCCCGGAAACACCCATACCAATAAAATGAATTCCTTTTTCGGCAAGTGATTTTTGTCGGGTTTCGGTATCGCGAAAAAATGAGTTGCCTCCGTCGATGATAATGTCTTCTTTATCCAGTAAGGGCAGCAGATCTGCGATGACATAATCCACTATTTTTCCTGCGGGGACGAGCAGTAAAATCTTTCGGGGAGATTCGAGCGATTTAACAAAATCCTTGACATTTTTGGCGCCGTACATATCGTAGGCTTTGGCCTCCTCCATCAGGGTATCGACCTGTTCTTTATTTTTATCATATCCGGCGACGGCAAAACCGCTATCGGCCATGTTGAGTAGTAAATTTCTACCCATAACTCCCAAACCAATTAGTCCGAGTTCATATTTCTTTTTAGCCATAGTGAAAGTGTTGTTTTGAATGATATGTAAAGGTATGAATATTTGTTGAATCGTTTAAAACAAAATACCTTACCAAAAGCAGTGAGGTAAAAAAATGATGGAAGCTCCCCCTTCGGAGCGGGGTAAAATCTCTGATTTTTTGCCGACGCTTTACCGTCAAATCAATTAAACAAATCAACGATTAAACGATTAAACATAAATCAACATATTCTCAATAATCAAAATAAATAATATCACAGGTTTTCAAATCTGACTCTAATACGACCTGCTTTTCCTCTTGTCCATCAATGATGGTGAGTTGAGCCGTGTTCGGAGGGTTTCGTCCCAGATTCATTGCGTAAAGCATCAGGTAATTACGATCAGGGTTATTTCGATTTTTCTCCAGGTCAATTGTAAACTCGTAGTATTTTTTGCTCAAAGTATAGTCCTTTAAAATCCACTTTCCTTTAAAATTTAGTGAAACAATATCGCCGTCCACTTTTTTATAATCAAAAATTCGAACGGTGATTTTAGCATTTCGTACCTTGATGCGACGGCCGGATTTGATTGCTCTTTGGGTGATTTCTTCGGGTGCGGCATCCGGCTTATCTGCTTCCGTTTCTGGAGGAGGAGGTGGAAGGTAACGAATAAATCCTTTTTTCTGATTGGTGTAAACCCGGGCGAGTTGATCGTGAAAATCGTAGGCCCGATTAAAGATATTGGGAATCGTCATGATTCCGTCAGTGGTAAGGTATCCGTATTTTCCGTCTTTTTTTACCCGTCCCAGATTTTCGGAAAACGGAAAAGCCTCTTCATAAATTGGTTGAATTGCCCAGGCTCCACTGGTATCGATATATCCCCATTTGCCATTTAGCTTAGCTGCTGCTAATTGTGAAGTGAAATTAAACAAGCGATCAAATTTTGCGGGAATGATCATTTTTCCGGTTGGATCAATCATCCCAAATTTTCTGTTTTGCTCGATCACCGATCGACCGTTTTGAAAACTTTGTGCGGAACTATAAGTCGGTTTTATTTTAAACTGACTTTGGATATTTAAAAATCCCCACAGACCATTTATCTTGGTAGCAAATAAATCGTCTGAAATATTGAGCATGTATTCATAATCGTTATCCACAATAAATTGTCCGCGTTTGTTGATTACGCCCCATTTTCCTTTAGTTTTGACGGCGGCGTAGCCCCGATGGAAAACATTGGCTTCTTCGAATTTTGGGAATAGTATCCATTTTCCAGTATTATCAATATATCCCCATAGACCCCGATATTTTACACAAGCAAACCCTTCCTGCATTGGACTTGTCACTTCGTAATCGGGATCAATAACAAAATTTCCACTACGATCAATAAAACCGCTTTTAGAATCCATCGTTTTATAATCGGTAAATCCCGCACTTGCTACATTTTCCGAAAAGGCATCAATAATATGGAACTTCGGGTTGATAAAAATATTTCCGGTCGTATCAATAAAGCCTCGTTCCCGCCCCACCTGGATAATGGCTAGCCCATTGTCAAAATCATTAAAGCGCTCAAAGTCTACCGTAAAAGCCCAACGATAAGTATCTTGAGCGAAACCTTGCTGGAAACTATTTAGAAGAAAGAATAAGAAAAGTGTATATTTCATTTTTTTTATTTGTGTAGCAAGTATAAACAACTTTATTATAACGCGTCAAATTATATTTTGGTAACGATTTATATACATCATTTTTCTGAACCCTTATCAAAATCCGTTTTTGAGGACTATCTTTTGCAATTTCCCACTGCAATGGGTAAAAAAATTATGCGCTACCGAAAATGGGAAGATCGACATCGGGCTTTATTTGGTAAAATAATGTTGCGTCGTGGATTGGATGACCATGGTTTGCAGGATTTTGACTTAAAAGACCTCATTTATAATAAATTGCAGAAACCTGGATTGCCAGGTGCTGTGCAATTTAATATTTCTCATGCGGGTAATGTGGTTATTTGTGCTTTTAATACCAGTGGTCTGATCGGGGTAGATGTAGAGTTTGTAAAACCAATAACGTTGGAAGATTATGAATTTATTTTTGATACGGATACCTATCGTCAACTGCGTCAGGCACGGGATCAGGAAGGTGCTTTTTTTGAGGCCTGGACGATCCGAGAGGCCATCTTAAAAGCGGAGGGTAGTGGTTTGACGGAAGATGCAAAAAAAATAATTTATAAGGACGGAAAAGCAAAATTTAAAAATCAAGAATGGTTTATCCAAACTTTTCCGGTTCCTAAACAACACCTTGCGCACCTCGCAACGAATTCTCCGGTGGGTATTTTAAAGTTGATTAAGGTTTAAAATTTTAGACAAAAAAAGAAGCGCTGAAATCAAATTATCAGCGCTTCTTAATATTCATCAAAGTAATTGTAGATAAGATTTCTAATCTATTTTTAAAAATGGAGTCGTTATACGAAGTCGGGTTTGTACCACTTCGATAAAATACGAACCTGCTGGTAAGTTTCCTACCTCAAATTGCCATTCATTCCATCCTTTTTCAAAAGATAAAATGCCGTTATGAACTACCTTTCCAGTAAAATCAATAACCTGAAATTTGCCGTCGTCCGTTGGCCTATTTTCTGCGAGCTCGTAACGAAGGGTTAATTGATCAATGGTCGGATTGGGGTAGACAGTCATTTCAAATTCACCAATGGACAAATTGTTTTGAAAATAATCAACTTCGCGGGCGGAAGCACTAAGACTAGGAATAACGGTAATATTAGCTCCCAGCGCGTCTAAGCCGGCACAGACACCGGATATGTCGATTAGAAACGCTAAAGTTTCAAAAGTAGTAACCCCTGGTACAATGAAATTTAAATCAAAAAAGTCTGAACTAAACTCATCTGTTGTTTCTGCGACCAGCATAAAAATATTATAACTACCCGCTTCTTCTACTATAAAAGCTGGAGCATCTGCCATTTGCACAATCAACTTATCGGGTCCAAATGCCGCAAAATAAGTGACTTCATAACCCGCAGGAACAACCGGTGCAACCAGTTCGTTGGCAGAGATAAACGTTAAAAATTGTTGTTGTATTTCTGCAGGGTCGGCAAATAATAGTCCAGGAGCTGCTTCACAGGCAGTATTTTCAATAACAGAAATCTCTACGCCCATTACATCAAGATCAGCACAAACTTCCTGCTCATCGATGGCTGCCAGTACATCTCCGGCCGTAGAAACGCCAGGGACAATTCCGGAGCCGTCAAAAAAGTCTGGACTGGCAGGATCATTTAATTCTGCTATTAGTGTATGAATTCGATATTCTCCCGCCTGGTTAACGGTAAATAATGGTGCAGGACTGATCGTCTGAATGGTGAGCTCAGGCCCAGAGGTAAGTACATAGACTTGATCGAAATCGCCAGTGATTACGGCATCACCATTAGGAGATGCCACAATATTGGCTACGCCTCCCGAAAGGCTTACCATTGTTTGTTCGGTAGAGAGCGTTCCCGCATCTATCGTACAACTCGGTGGCATGGGAGCGGCATCCGTATTCTTACGAACAAAAATAAAATTATCACTCTTCTCAGAACATCCATCGGAAATTAATCCGCTGGCACGCATGCCTACACTAAATTGGATCTCTCCAAGATAGGAATATCCATAAACAAAATATTTTCCACTTTTTTCAAAAGCAAAGTTATACGTACTGTCCACAATGGCAATGATCCGGTCATCCGAGCGGGTAATGACGTAGACAAAATTTGCGTCGTTGTCACCATCATTGGTAAAGTCAAAACTGGCCGCAGTATTGTCATCTATTGTGACACTGGTAGAACCATCCGAAAGGCTCACTTCCGTTTCTTCTGTTTGACGGCGAATGATCGTGATAAAATTATCGGAAAGGTCGAAACAGTCATCTGATAGCATCGTTGCGTTGAGTTCATCTCCTGGTTCCGCCGTCAATAGCCCTTGATAGGAAAGTCCCCAAACTCGGCAATCTCCAGCTCCGGCATCTTCAAAATCTGTAAATCCGCTTTCTGGCAATCCTAGAATGATATTGTCTTCGTTTGTAATAATATATTGGTATCGTACTCCTGCAATACTAGTATTGTCAAAACCTACGAAATCATTCACTCCATTATCCACACAGGCGTAGGCAATGGTCTCTCCACTCTGTGTCAGAACTGTAGCTCCTTCGGCTAGACACCCGCTGATAGAAGAGTTATTGGATTTATGAACCGTAATTAAGTTGGAGCTTTTAATAACACAACCATCGGAAAGCATATTGCCACTAATATTATTGCCTGGCATGAGTAGAATATTACCCGAATAATTATAGCCAAAAATAAAATAGGTTCCAGCAACTTGAGCAGCCAGATCAAAAGTACCCGTTTCGTTGATTGCGATTATTTTTCCGTTGGTTCGTTGTAAAACGTAAATATAATTTTCGGAAAGTCCGTTCAGATTGGTCACCATAACCATTGCGCTATTGTTGTTGTCGATGGTTACCAGATTGTTTTGGCCGCTAGAGACTAACATAAGATCGCTTTCCTGAAGTTCACGACGTACAATGGTGATAAAATTTTCGGTCAGGTCAAAACATTCAGTAGCCAAATCTACGGTGGCAGCATTGTCTCCGACTTCCGCGATTAGATCACCGCTATAAGAAAGTCCCCATACCCGACAATCTCCTACGCCTGCTCCTTCAAAATTAGCAAAGTCATCTTCTGTGACTGCAAGGATTAGATTATTTGCATCTGTAATTACGTAAACGTAATCGGTCATGGCCAGGCTATTATTGAAAAAAGAGACAAAGTCGTCATCTCCATCATTTACACAGACATAAGCAGTGGTGGCCCCGTGGTCGGCGGTAATTTGTCCCCCGTCACATTGTGCATAGAGCGTATTAAAAATAGGAATAGTAAAAAATAAGCACAGGATTAGTAAAACTCGTTGCATAACATAGGATTTTTAGTAACAATTTTTAAATACGGTCACTTTATTTGTCAGGGACAAATAATTGATTTTGGTCATTGAACAATTGTTCTCTGAAGTATGTGCTATGTGGCGGTTTTTAGGTGTGGAAGACTGGTGGTAAAAGTGGTGAGGATGTGTTGAAAACAATCAAAAGAAAGATGATTGTAGCACATCTTTTTTGTATAATAAGAGAGATAGTTAGTTTAAGTAGTACCAGAACATTCCATTGTAATCGGAAAACCAGTAGTATTTGCATACTAACTTAAATTTTCGTGGGATTACGACGTAAATATAAACAAATATTAATTAAGTTTATAATTAAAAAAGCGACGTAAGAAATAAATCTTACGCCGCTTAATTGAAGTAATCCGGTAATAAAACCGGACCACTTCGTATAAAACAGGCTACTTTCCATAATTAAATAAGGGAAAACATGATTTGTTTTCAAAACAAAAAATTGATTATCAATCAATTAGACCCTTAGTTAGAATATTAACTTATCAATCTGTTATCTGATTAGATGATCGTTTAATTATTCTTGGTAGGGAAACACAAATTAAGTGACTTGGTTGAAAATTTTGCGGAAAAATGTTAAAAATTGGCAAAATAAATAAAGCTTTGCTGATAAATTAGCACAATAAGGATTTGTCGTACACGCTTTTGAATTATTAAGCTCCTTAGAGCGTTTGCCATAGATAGAAGGTAGCGTATCCGCGCCAGGGCTGCCATTTATTGCCAATTTTTTTGACAGTGGCCAGGTCTGGTTTAATAGGCAGCTTCATTTGTAATTTGAGCGCATTATGTAGTCCAACGTCTTCTAATGGAAATCCGTCCGGATAGCGCAAACATTTCATGATGACATAATTAGCCGTCCAGTTACCAATCCCTCTGATTTTGATCAGTCTGACCTTGGCTGCTTCCGGAGAGAGTTTTAGCAATGAGTCCTTATCAAGGGCTCCCTGCGTCATTAATTTAGCGACCCCAATCAGATATTCGGCTTTACGTTGAGAAATCTGATATGGGCGCAAATTTTCGGGTGATAGTTTTGCAATGGTCTCCGGAGCGGGAAATGCGTAATACGTATTATTTTTGTGTTTAAAGGATTTACCGTATTTTTTTACCAGTCGTTCTTTGAGTCGGTAAGCAAAATTGAGATTAATCTGCTGACCTAAAATAGCCCAGCTAACCGCTTCGAACATATCCGGAATCCCCATTAATCGCAAACCATCGTAAGTTTTTACGACCTCATTTAGAATCTTATCGTTAGCAGCCATTTTGTAAAAAGGTTGCAAGTCTCGGTCCAGATCAAACCAGTCGATAATAAAATTATGAATGGCATGTTTCCAGGCAACATTTAATTTGCCACCATTCAGATTTTCTACAATTAGAAAGTTATCTTTTTGTTTTATTTTTAAAATCACCGGCTTCCCGGTAAAATATACCAGCTTATAAATAGCGTCTTTTTTCACCCGGTGCATGATTTCCAGAGGCGATTGATCTAAATAGTCAAGGCAATGCTGAAAATTGAAGGTAGCAGGTATTTTTATTTTTATTTTGGACATTAATTTTTTTTTAAGAGAGATGGAATCCTTTGGGAAGTAGCATCGAGCACCGTTGTACTAGCCAAACAATGGAGCGTATTTTTCCTCCAAAATCTGTAGATGATGTAACTCGTGTCCACCAATTATATATGCAAGCGCTAGGGGAGTAGCCGGATTTTGGCTAGCGGTCCCTAATCGGTTAAAATCAGCAGGGAGCATATTTTCAAACAGACTAACACTGGCCTTTCTTACGGTACGGTACTCTCCAATTAAAGATGCACCAGAGCGATGGTCTATCGTACCTAATTCAGCATACGCATCTTGATCGAATCCCGGCAGGGGGGTCTGATCTCCTCGACTGATGGCCAGTGCCCGGTAGGCCATCACTCGTTCTACGTCAATTATGTGCAGTAAAGTTTGTTTAATGGTCCATTTACCGGGAGCATAACTTATCTCCCAGTCCGATTCGGAAAGTTTAGAGAAGTAGTCTGCCACCGCATCTTCTTGCTTATTCAGGATTTCGGTAATATCCCCATCGGGTACTAAATCAATGTATTTTCTAAAGTATTCTGAGGAGGTACCAGAGGCTGGTCGCCCACTAGAAGGATAATTTGACATTTTAAAGATTATTTTCTGTTTGTATGTTTAATCTGGATTATTCTGAATCCAGATCGTTTCAAATTCCAATATAAGGAACTCTCACAAAATAATGATGGTTTTGTTTATGATTTAATCAGTTCGCAGACAATTTTGGAGTTTTTAAACAACTTCTGTAGCCGTCGTATAAAGACCTAAAGGATTGTAAGTAATTGTTTACCCGTAGGTTAAATATTCTTATTATTTTCGCGCCAGTTAAATATTACTAAAAATAGATATGAAAAGAAGAATTGAAATTGCCGAGGTTTTAAAGAACCCAACATTAAACGAATCCATTCTCGTCAAAGGCTGGGTTCGCGCCTTTCGTAATAACCGCTTTATCGCCCTTAATGATGGTTCTACCATTAATAATATACAAGTGGTCATGGATTTAGAGAAGTTTCCGGAAGAACTGATCAAAGAAATTGGCTTTCATGCTTGTCTCTCTATTACCGGTAAATTGGTCGAATCCCAGGGAGCAGGTCAGGCGATGGAAATTATCGCCGAAGAAATTGAAGTTTTAGGAGCTACGAACCTGGAGACTTACCCGCTGCAACCCAAGGCACAGTCCATGGAGTTTCTCCGCGAAAAGGCGCATCTGCGGATGCGTACCAATACGTTTAGTGCCGTTTTTCGGATCAGACACGCCGTGGCCTATGCGGTGAACAAGTATTTTAATGATAAAGGTTATTATTATATGCACACGCCGATTATCACGGGTAGTGACGCAGAGGGTGCGGGTGAAATGTTCCACGTGACTTCTTTTGAAACCAACAAAGCACCACTAGACGAAGAGGGAGCGGTAGATTATAAAAAAGATTTTTTCGGTAAAGCGACCAACTTGACCGTCTCCGGACAACTACAGGCGGAAATTGCGGCGCTGGCACTCGGAAAGGTATACACCTTCGGACCGACCTTCCGGGCCGAAAAATCCAATACTTCCCGGCACCTCGCAGAATTCTGGATGATCGAACCGGAAGTGGCTTTTGCGGATATCCATGATGATATGGACCTGGCGGAAGATTTTAGTAAATACCTGATCAATTATATTCTGGATAATTATCCGGATGATCTGAAAGTACTGGATGACCGAATTGCGAAGCTGGAAAAAAATATGAAAAAAGAGGAGCGTCGCCCAATGGGACTGATTGAGACGTTGCGCTTTGTGGTCGATAATGATTTTGAAAGAATTACTTATACCGAAGCGGTAAATATTTTACGTAATTCCAAACCCTACAAAAAAGGAAGATTTGAATATGACGTGGAGTGGGGTAAAGATTTACAATCGGAACACGAACGCTGGCTGGTGGAAAAGAAATTTCAAAAACCGGTCATCGTGGTCGATTATCCAAAAGATATCAAGGCCTTCTATATGCGGATGAACGAGGATGAAAAGACCGTGGCTGCGATGGATGTCCTGTTTCCTGGTATCGGCGAAGTGATCGGTGGTTCACAAAGAGAAGAAAGACTGGATTATCTCCAAAAGCGAATGGCCGAAATGGATATTCACGAAGAAGAGCTTTGGTGGTACACAGAATTAAGAAAATTCGGGGGTTGTCCGCACGCTGGCTTTGGGATGGGTTTTGAACGAATGGTTTTATTTATTACGGGTATGACCAATATCCGGGACGTAATTCCGTTTCCCAGAACACCGGGAAGCGCAGAATTTTAAACCAAAGGAGCGTACTATTTGTATTAGTAAAGGAAATACGAGTCATCCTGTTTTATTCCTTTAGAAATGAATTGCTAGTTGGCCCTCTTTTTACGTAAAAAGAGGGCCAACTAGCTAAAAGCTAACTGGCTAACCGGCAAATTCATCACAGACTCAAATGATTTTATCAAAATTTAAGATGTTTTGTAATTTCAAATTAAACAACTAACCAAGCACCATATGCTCGTCGTAGAAAATTTAACCAAAACCTACCAAAGTAATACACGACCACTTACCGTTCTGGATCACGTGAGTTTTGCCATTCAACCCGGCGAAACTTTTTCCATCGTCGGTCCTTCCGGGAGTGGCAAAACCACGCTTCTCGGATTATGTGCCGGACTGGATCGCGCGACGAGTGGATCGGTTATCTTAAACGGTCAAAAACTGGACGACTTAAACGAAGATCAGCGGGCTGCCGTTCGTAACCAAAACGTTGGGTTTATTTTTCAAAACTTTCAATTAATTCCCACGCTTACTGCTCTGGAAAATGTCATGGTACCCATGGAGTTACGCGGTATGAAAGGTATTCGTAAGGATTGCATGGAACTGCTGGAGCGAGTAGGCCTTGCGGATCGCCATGATCATTATCCTACGCAGTTATCGGGAGGAGAACAACAAAGAATTTCGCTGGCCCGTGCTTTCTCTAATAAACCCGCCATCCTCTTTGCGGATGAACCCACCGGAAATCTGGATGAAGCCACCAGCGCCACCGTAGAAAACCTTATCTTTGAAATAAATAAAGAAGCTGGTACGACCCTCGTAATGGTCACCCACGATCTGGAACTAGCAGCAAAAACGCAACGGGTTATTAAATTGCGGGGCGGAAAATTGGAGGAGGAGTTGGTGAATGGGTAATGTATTTTTTCAATTAAAAATATCATATGAATCTGACATTAATAAAGGATGCGTTAGAAACTAGCTTAAATCTTTTACATGATGAGTTTGAAGCGGTTATCGTAGATGATGTAAAAGAAAATTACTTGTCTGCTATTAAAAAAATAGAAAACGCTTTAAAGCTTTTAGATAAGAATGAGTCTACCTCTCCGGAGTAATAATCTATTTAATTATCAAATTAAATTCACCATGTTCCTAAAAATTTGTACCCTCTCTCTTCTCTTTCTTCTCGCCTGTAACACGCCCAAAGGGAGCGAGGCCACTCCGGAAACCATGGCAAAAATAAAATTTGATCTGAACGAAATCGACGAGCGTGGACTGATCGGTCCCGTCTCCGGTAAGGTCGCAGTAGACTACGAATTCTGTATTCCCAGATCGGAAGAATACGCGGTAAGATTAAAAAAGGTAAATCCTGAAATCAAAATATCAGATAAAAGTCGCGGGCGCATCGGTTGTACCCGCGCCGAGCAACTTTGCATCGGAACCACCAGCGAGGAAAACTGGAAAAATATTTTAATTGAAACTGCTAAACTGGATTTTGTAAAAAGTATTGAAAGAACCTTCTACGAATAAATTTTTAATGTGCAGATTTTTTGATTAGCAGATATGCGGATTAGTACTTTTAACACTGCGACACAAACTGCAGGCATTTTCTTAAGTACCGGAAGAAAGAAAATGGTGGATAGGCCATAAAAAACAATGCCCTTCTATCTGTTTTCAATAGAAGGGCATTATTAATTCTTCATTAAAGCATTTCTTCATTAAAATTACTTAACCTGACTCAGCTGCGTCAAATCCTCCATATTACGAATATAGCTGGGATGCGTACGTCCCAATTTTGTTTCTTTTATTTTCAGCGCTTCGCGGTACATCTTTTCTGCCTCATCATATTTTTTTTGAATTTCGTAAAGACTTCCAAGGTCGTGCAATACCTCTGCGTAATCAGGATGCAGCATTCCAAATTCTTCGCTACGTAAAACCATCACTCTTTTGTAAAGCGCTTCCGCCTCATCGTATCGCCAGGTATTGGTATAAAGGTTGGCCAGGTCGTGTAAGCTAGCCGAATACTCATCTACATTCAGCTGCTCTTCACTTTCATATATTTTAATGGCGTTTACCAGAGATTCTTCCGCTGCCAGATTATTACCCATTTTTTGCTGAAGCGTTCCTATATTTTTTAGACAGGTAACATAATGTTCACTGGCTACACTTTCCTTGTTTTCCAGGACGGGTAACGCTTGTTGGTAAAGTGTCTCTGCTTTTTTTAGATTACCAATACTTTGTTGTAAGTCTGCTAATCTGTATAGACCAATCGCAAAAATTTCATCTTGCTGTCCATATTTGGCCGCCGCAATTTTAATGGATTGTAAATAGATGGATCGTGCCTCCTCGGTTTGTCCCAGCATAAATCGCGCACTGGCCAGATTGTGCAGGCTACAAATATAATTGGCGTGCGCATTGCCAAATTGTTTCTCTGCCAGATCACGAGAATATTTCGCTTTCTCCAGCGCAAGATTATATTCGCCGTTTTTGATTTCGGTCAAGACTTCTTCGTTGGAAACCTGCCAGTCTTGTGCGGAAATGGAAGAACTACAGAGCAGAAAACAGAAGAGCGCCCCGTAAGAGAGGCTTTTGCGTAGGTAAATTAAATTCATGGTATGTTTATTATAATTGGTAAAAGGTTATCCTACTTTTAAACCTGCTTCATCGTTTTACCAATGAAAATGTCAGGATTTGTAAGCATAAAAGCATAAATACCACTGATTCCTCAGCTGGGTAAATTTTTGCCGTACTCAACCAGAGGTTGAGAATTTTTTTATTGGAAATAGTAGGTGCCTCGGGGTGGAAAGGTGATCTGGAATGGGGATAAAAATTATATACGAGATATAAAGATACAATATGCCGACTTTAAGCGCAAGTTTTTAGCGTGAATAGCGAAGTTATTTAAGAATTAAACTCGTTTGCCGGCAAACCCTTCTTCTTATATTCATAAACAACTTAAGCGTTAAAACCGCTTGCAAGCAGACTTTATTCTTCTAAAAATGGTTACTTTTAGGGTAGTTCTGGATTTTTTTAATGAAAAAATAAGCGTTATGAAACGATTAATACTGTTACTTTCCTTCTCTAGTATCTTAAATTTTATTTCTGCTCAGACCTTCAGCGAAGATATTGCGCCTATTATTTATAATAACTGTACAACCTGTCACCGTACGGGAGAGATCGGACCGATGCCGCTGACCAACTATACAGAGGTGAGTCAATGGGCGCAAACGATTGCCTATGTTACCGAAATAAAATATATGCCGCCCTGGAAACCGGATCGGGATTACAGTACGTTTGTAGGCGAAAAAGGATTGAGTGACCAGGAAATTCAATTGATCAAAAGTTGGGTGGACAGCGGAACGCCACAGGGTGATCCTGCGAACGAACCTCCCTTACCGGAATTTCCCGACGGCTCTCAACTCGGTACACCAGATCTTGTACTGGAAATGTCGCAATCTTATACCGTAGCCGGCAATAATGAAGATGACTATCGGGTCTTCGTATTACCAGCTGGAACGACTCAGGATCGGGAACTCGCCGCGATTGAATTCCGCCCGGGTAATTCAAAAATTGTGCACCACGCCTTAATTGCGTTTGATGAAACGGGCGCCGGAGCAGCAATGGATGCCGCTACGCCGGAGTATGGATATTTCTCCTACGGTGATTTCGGAATTGGTATTCCCGATTTTAGTACGGGATATACGCCCGGTATCCAGACCATTCGTTATCCGCAGGGAATCGGAGAGGTATTACCTGCCGGAGCAGATGTGTTAGTACAGGTACACTACGCGCCGACACCGACGGAAGAAACAGATCAGTCTTCTCTAAACCTCTTTTTTAAAGAATCTAATGATCCAATTCAACGGCCAATCCAATTGAGCCTGGTTTTGCCCAATATTTTACCAAATAGCTGGAATGAGTTTTTTATGCAACCTAATCAAACAAAATCCTTCCACGGTAGATATCCCGTCAACCAGGACATTAGTTTGTTTTCAATCTATCCACACGCACATTTGCTTTGTCGCAATTGGGAAGTTTTTGCGGTAACACCCACCAATGATACAATCAACTTGATTAAAATAGATGATTGGGATTTTAACTGGCAGGGCGCTTACACCTTTGATCGGATGCAGAAAATTCCAGGTGGTTCAACCATGCATGTCTTAGCAACTTATGACAATACCGTAGACAATCCACTAAATCCAAACAATCCACCCGCATTTGTTACGTGGGGAGAAAGTACGACCGACGAAATGTATATCATTGCGCTTAATTGGGTGCCCTATCAGGAAGGAGATGAATTAATTGAGATTGGTAATGAGTTAACGAATATAGAAAATCCTTCGATTAACAATACCGTAAAATTATATAACCCGGTTCCCAACCCCGTCAACGAAGAAGTACGGATCAGTTATTATTTACCTACTTCCGCCGACCTTAATCTGGGCATTTATACCCTGGATGGCAAGCAGGTGAAAAGTATCAGACAGACTTCTATCCAGATGGCTGGGAATCATTCGACGCAAGTTCAAGTGAACAATTTAGCGACTGGTACTTATCTTTTGGTAATGGAAACGGAGGGTAAGAAGATCTCTCAGAAACTAGTCATCATGCGGTAGTATGCTATTGGTTTAAATTTTTTTGAAAAAAATATTTTGTCGCAATTTGTTGTAAATCAACGAGTTGCGGCATTTTTATTTTTGGTGTTTGAAGTTTTTTGAGAATATTTTATGGAATTTTAGAAGATGGAGCATCTAAGTATCGACAACATTATTTCAAACTTTTTTAAAATTCAAAAACATGCAAGCTAAACCATTGCACACCGAACTCATCAGATCAGGTAACCGAAGTTTCTTTTTTGATATCAAACAATCTGAAAAAGGCAACGCCTACCTCACCATCAACATTACCCAAAAGCAGGAAGATGGAACTTACAACCGTAATAAGATTGCCATCATGGAACACGAGATGGTAAATTTTGGAGAAGGGATCATGCGAGCCATGATTAATTTTCGACAAACGGGCCGCGAAGCCATCATCGAAACTGCCCGGGAAAAATATCCCAATGCTTTCTCTCCCTGGACCAAAGCAGAAGATAAAACACTAACTGATTTTTACGTTCAAGAAATGGAAATTATCGAAATTGCTCAGGAACTGGGGCGTAACGAAAACGCGATTATAGCTAGAATCGAAAAGCTAAAGCTTGACCCTAAATATGCTTCTGCAACCGTTTAATTTTTTTAAAACTACCGGGGTAATATCCGGTAGCTTTTTACTTTTTTATCAATTTTTTTAAATACAAGATTATGAATACCACTCCAACTTCCAACTATTTTTACGCTGGTGACCGCACTTACTTTTTTAATATTCGACAAACTAAAAAAGGCGCTAGCTACCTGAATATTAATATTTCTCAAAAAGATGAAACAGGGAAATTTAAAAACAAAGGTATTACCGTTTTTGAAAATGAAATGAAAGATTTTTCCATGGCCTTGATGCGTTCCGTTATCAATTTTCAGAAAACGGGCAAAGAAGCACGGATTGAGGAGGCACAGAAAACTTTCCCCAATGCTTTTAAATCCTGGACCAAAGAAGAAGAGGAAACACTGGAAATTAATTTTGCCGATGAAAAAAGTCTCACCGAATTATCCGAAATTTTAGGTAGAAAAGAATCCGCGATCCAGGCTCGTATAGTCAAACTAAGACTGGAAGAAAAGTATATCCTTTGAGAGCATTTGTTCAAACGTAAAGACAGGGCATGCCTTGTCTCTACGTTTGAATAATTCAACATTAATTTCACCATAAAATGGTAATAAAATATTTAATATTATCACGATAAAAGATATACACGTTTAATGATTCAACAAGCGAAGCGATTCAACAAGCGAAGCGATTCAACAATTCAACATCATATAATGAACTACGTCAATAAAATATCCATCAAAGCCTGGGCCGAAGCCGACCGTCCCCGGGAAAAATTGCTATTAAAAGGCAAACAAAGTCTAAGCGACGCCGAACTAATCGCCATACTGATGGGCTCGGGTAGCCGGCAATTATCAGCGGTTGGACTAGCACAATTGATACTCCAAAGCAATAACCACAATTTGAACGAACTCGGAAAAAATACCGTACTGGATCTAAGAGAATTCAAGGGAATCGGCGAAGCTAAAGCGATCACTATTATCGCCGCACTGGAACTAGGACGTCGTCGCCAGCTTTCTGATCTGCGCGAAAAACCACAAATCCGTAGCAGTCAGGATGCTTACCGGGAAATGGCGCCAATCATTCAGGATTTACCCCACGAAGAATTTTGGGTCCTTTTGCTCAACCGCGCAAACCGGATTTTGGGGCGAGCAAAAATCAGCAGTGGTGGTGTCTCAGGAACCATGGTAGACGCCAAACTTATTTTTAATAAAGCATTAGAAAAAAAGGCCTCTTCCGTGATGCTGTTTCATAACCATCCTTCTGGCGGATTAACCCCTAGTCAGGCGGATATATCGCTGACCAAGAAACTCAAGGAAGCCGGTAAATTTTTGGATACACAGGTCCTGGATCATCTGATTATTTCCGATCGCGGATATTATAGTTTTGCCGACGAAGGTAAATTATAGCGTTAAAAGGCTATTATTTGAAACAATATGTTTATATTTGTGAGTAGGATGATGGCTTTTTACCACAAAATAAAGCACCAGATCACTTTAAAAAGTACTTTATTGTTTAGTATGATCAAAACGAATGAAGCAGGCAAATGGCAACAAGTTAAAATTAATAACTTGTTTCGCATTTGAAGTGTACTCTAAATCCACCTTTTATGTACAGTGCATTAACCATAGCTAATTATTTTATTAGAAAAGGGTTGCAGGAGAAAATTACCGTTACCCCGATGAAGTTGCAAAAACTCATCTACTTTGCCCATGGCTGGCATTTGGCTTTTTTTAGTAAATCCTTGATTAGAGAGGAAGTGCAAGCCTGGCCTTATGGTCCCGTTATTCCAGCGATTTATCATATTTATAAAACTTATGGAAACGCTACCATTACCAAAGATATGGATGAAGGAGTGGAAATGCTGAGCGAAGAAACCATCGAATTTTTGGATTTTATCTGGAGTACTTATAAAAAGTTTTCTCCCATCCACTTATCCAATATTACTCATCTTAAAGACTCCCCCTGGGATCAGGTGCGTCAGGGGCACGAAGGCGATCTACGCCGCGGGATTCCCATGAGAAATGATTTAATCAAACGATACTTCAAGGAAATTTATCAGACCAATTAGACGCTAAGATATTTTTACTAGTGGCACTAAGCGGATACCTAAAGTTCTTTGTGACTTTATGGCTCAATAAATTTCGCTTCTACTTTGGTCTTGTATAGTTGTATTTTATCAAAATTTCTAAATTGCTCAAATTTTCGCATGGATTTTAAAGAAGAAAAGAAAAGTGTCGAACAGGCCATGAAAAAAATGGTCAAACAAGTGGGGTCTGAACAGACGAATTTAAGTCGTCTGGAGATTGAAGACTATGATCTGGAGGCAAAAAAGGCTTTGGTATTGAGCGCCTACCAGGACATCAAAGAACGAAAACGCTACGCTTTCTGGATCTTTTTAATGGTATTGGTCTGGTTAATGAGTATCGTTGGAATTATTATAACCTGCGGTATGGGATTGCTGACTATTTCTGATCCAGTTCTTTTAGGATTAATAGGTGCGACGACCGTAAATGTGACCACCTTTTTTGTGATTGTGACGAAATATCTTTTTCCATCCAATAATATCAAAAATGGTGATTTGTAGGAGTATATTTAGTCCAAAGTAGGATAACCACAAAACCATTAACCTTTCTCATTGTTTGATAAGAGGTTGTTTAATTTCTAAAACAACTATCTTTGTGCTCACTTTATGGATCAGAATAAAATAGATTTTAAATTATTGGGAAGAATTTTGCGGTTGGCCATGCCTTATCGTAAAATCTTTCTACTGGCCACTTCACTTACCGTAGTATTGGCTCCATTGGCGGTGGTGCGTCCTTATCTGATTCAGCGGATGGTAGATGATTATATTTTTAAGTACGATCTGGATGGATTAGGAATGATGGCGCTTATTTTTTGTGGGGTTTTACTGGTAGAAGTGGGGATGAATTATCTTTTTATTTATTCCAGCAACTGGCTTGGACAATCGGTCATTCGGGATTTACGAATCCGGGTTTTCAAACATATTACCAACCTGCGGCTTAATTTTTTTGACAAAACGCCCATCGGTACGATTACTACCCGAACCATCAATGATATTGAAACGATTAATACCGTTTTTTCGCAAGGAGCTATCACCATTATTGCGGATATGTTTACGCTCGTAGCCGTGCTGGCCGTAATGCTTTATACGAGTTGGCAACTGACCCTGGTTTGTATCACCGTTGTACCGTTTCTAATTCTGGCAAGTTATATTTTTAAAGAAAAAGTAAAAGCCAGTTACCAGCGAGTCAGAACCCAGATTTCAAAAATGAATGCCTTTTTACAGGAGCGAATTACGGGAATGCGGATCGTCCAGATTTTTAATGCCGAGGCGGATGAAATGCAAAAGTTTAAAGAGATTAACCAAGCTTATACTGGCGCCAATCTTAAAGCAATTTTATACTACGCTGTATTTTTTCCCGTAGTAGAAATTATCTCCGCCGCTGCTCTGGGCCTGATGGTTTGGTGGGGCGCCAGGGGGGTGATTAGTGGACAGATTTCTTTAGGGGTACTTATTGCTTTTCCAATTTATCTATCGATGCTCTTCCGACCCATTCGGATGTTGGCTGATAAATTTAATACCCTGCAAATGGGAATGGTGGCCGCTGAACGTGTCTTTAATCTTCTGGATATGGATCAGGTGATCGAAGATAAGGGTACTCATAAAATTGAAAAACTCAACGGTCGCATCGAATTTAAGGAAGTATCTTTCGCTTATCTGGCAAAAGACTACGTGCTTAAAAATCTGAGTTTTACCATCGAAGCTGGACAAACATTAGCCATTGTTGGAAGTACTGGCTCCGGCAAATCGACCATCATCAATATCCTCAGCCGTTTTTACGAAACCCAAAAAGGAGTCATCGAAATCGATGGAGTCAATATCCGGGATTACGAATTACAGGCGCTGCGCAATCGACTCGCGGTCGTCTTGCAGGATGTTTTTCTCTTTACCGGAACGGTATACGATAATATTACGCTGCGGGATGACCGGATAACCAAAGAACAGGTATTGGAGGCCGCAAAATTAATTGGCGCCCACGAATTTATCGAAAAACTTCCCGGTGGATACCAGTATGATGTGATGGAGCGGGGCGCCACCTTATCCATGGGACAAAGACAGCTAATCTCTTTTGTCCGGGCCCTGGTTTTTAATCCTGATATTCTTATCCTGGACGAGGCGACCTCTTCGATTGACTCCGAGACCGAATCGCTTATTCAATATGCCATCGAAAAACTAATCGCGAAGCGAACTTCAATTATTATCGCCCACCGGCTTTCTACGATTCGCCACGCAGATAATATCCTTGTTCTGGATAAAGGTCGTATTATTGAATACGGCCCGCACGATACTTTACTCAAAATAGAAGGTGGTCATTATCGGGAACTGTATGAGATGCAGTTCTTACAGGTAGAACAGTAAAATTCAAAAAAAACCTTCATTTATCCCTAAAAACCATCTCTTGGTCTAAGTGTTCTTGCTTTATGAGAACAATTGCTTAAATTTATAGTTATCTTAGCGGAAGGTCACGGTAAGGATTTTAACAATGGTTCGGTAGATTTTTAATCTTGAGAATCGAACCGGCCAACTGGCAAAAAAAATCCTGACAAAAAAAACAAAAAAATCCTCGTTCTCTAAATTGAATTAAACATTTCAACGAGCGTAGCGATTCAACGATTCAACATAAAATTATGTCACAAAGAAGAATTGATATAAATCCGTTTAATGCGATTGGGGCCATCCTGATGGCTATTTTAGTGTTTTGGGGATTATCTTTAGCGTTCTCACTGATTTTTAAAATCTTGGCTTTTGCTGCTCCTTTCCTACTCCTTGGGGCTGCGATCATAGATTATACCGTAATTACAGATTTTGTGAAATGGGTTTTTAAGATGCTTAAAGAGAATCCATTAATGGGAATTGCGGCGATCATGTTGACCGTTTTCGGATTTCCGATTATCGCAGGATTTTTATTTGGAAAAGCCTATTTGCGTAAAAAAGTCCGAAAAATAGCTTCTCAATATGATGTTGAGACCAAAGGTGAAATAGTCGATTATGAGGAAGTGGAAGATATCGAAGAGGATTTTGAAAAACTGGAATTACCACCTAAACGCAGAGCAAAACCAGAACCCATTCAACAAAAAAGAGCCGAAGAAAATTCGAGCGATGATTACGAGCAGTTGTTTGACTAGTAGTTCAGCGAGTATTTTAAAATTTAAACATCAATAACGCTATAAATGCATGGCAAATTTTCTGCTTCTTGCTTTTTGCCATTTGCTTCCCTTAATCGCGGTCGAGTGAAGCACGTGGCAAGTTACAATTGGCAAAAAGCCATAACTCATTCACTCAGATGATCTGGCTGCTTTTAATTCCGACGTTTCTAACGATCTACTACATTTATTTGCTACGACGCTACCTCCATTTTTGGCAGCAAATTCCTCAATGGGAAATCCCCGTTTCTTTTCAACCACAAACCAAAGTTACCGTCATTATCCCTGCCCGTAACGAAGCAGAAAATATTGCTGCTTGTTTAAATAGCGTTTGTCAACAAAATTTCCCAAAGGAATATTACGAAGTATTGTTAGTAGATGATCATTCCACCGATCAAACAAGTGAGGTGGCCGCTGCGTTGGGCTATCCTCATCTAAAAATTATTACCCTGGCGGATCACGTTGATAAAAATAAAATCCAGTCTTTTAAAAAAATGGGTATTGCTACGGCCATTGATCAAGCCACCGGAACACTTATCGTCACCACGGACGCTGACTGCGTTGTTAATCCAGAATGGTTAAATTTTTTGGTTTCTTTTTATGAAGCACATGCGTATAAATTTATTGCGGCGCCCGTTAATTTTTATAATGAAAAAAGTACGTTAGAAAAATTTCAGTCCCTGGATTTTCAGGGCATGATGGGCATTACCGGTGCAGGCATCGCCGGAGATTTTATGCGGATGTGCAATGGTGCCAATCTTGCTTACGAAAAATCTGCTTACCAGGCGGTCGATGGCTTCGCTGGAATTGATCAACTGGCTTCCGGAGATGATATGTTATTGATGCAGAAGATAATTAGACAATTTCCGGGGAGTGTTGGATATTTAAAAAATTCCGCTGCTTGTACCTTCACCCGTGCACAGCCTGACCTGAATAGTTTTATTAGTCAAAGATTGCGTTGGGCTTCTAAATCCGCTGCCTATCCGGAATGGCAGGTAACGTTTATGCTGGCGATGACTTTCTTTTTTTGCTGGAGTATTATCCTTAGTTTTTTGTTAATTCCTTTTTTTGGAAAAACAATGTTTATAGTTTTCGCCATTCAGTTTTTAGTAAAATCAATCATGGATTATCAGTTGTTAAATATGATGACCACGTTTTTTAATCGGAAAGATTTATTAAAAACATTCTGGTCTTCACAAATAATACATGTTTTTTACGTTGCGGGTATTGGTTTATTGGCTAATCTGAAAAAGGGATATAACTGGAAGGGTAGGGTAGTGCGATAACAACCTGTAAGCTAAAAAAAATACCGAAGCCCAGGGACTTCGGTATCGTAAGAATACAATTTTTATTATTTAAACATCTACATTTGCATACTTTGCGTTTGCTTCAATAAATGCTCTACGCGGTGGAACTTCGTCGCCCATTAACATAGAAAATACACGATCTGCTTCTACGGCGTCTTCGATTTCCACCTGGCGTAAGATTCTCGCATTAGGATCCATAGTTGTTTCCCACAATTGTTCAGCGTTCATTTCCCCCAGACCCTTATATCGCTGAATTTTGATATTCGAATTTTCTTCCGTCAAGCTTCCACCGTACGCGGTAATTGCGTCAGCTCGCTCTTCTTCATTCCAGCAGTAACGGAATTGCTTACCCTTTTTCACCATGTACAATGGCGGTGCGGCGATGTACAAATATCCTTCTTCGATTAATACCTTCATGTATCGGAAGAAGAATGTCAGAATCAACGTAACAATGTGGCTACCATCAATATCAGCATCACACATAATGACTATCTTGTGGTAACGTAATTTTTCGATATTCAGCACCTTACCCACACCCTCTTTATCTTCGATGCTTACTCCCAAAGCGGTGAACATATTTTTGATTTCTTCATTTTCGTAGATTCTATATTCCATGGCTTTTTCTACGTTGAGAATCTTACCTCTCAAAGGCAGAATTGCCTGAAACATCCGGTCTCGACCCTGCTTGGCCGTACCACCTGCCGAATCTCCCTCAACGAGGAAAATCTCCGAAGCATTTGGATCTTTAGAAGAGCAATCGGATAACTTACCCGGTAAACCACTTCCCGTCAGTACATTTTTACGTTGTACCATATCCCGTGCCTTACGAGCAGCGTGCCGGGCGGTAGCCGCCAGGATAACCTTTTCGATAATTCGTTTGGCTTGCTTGGGATTTTCTTCCAGATAATGACCGATGATTTCACCAACGGCCCGTGATACGATTCCTGTTACTTCGGAGTTACCAAGTTCTCCCTTCGTTTGGCCTTTAAATTGAGGCTCCGGTACTTTTACGGAAATTACGGCCGTCAGCCCCTCCCGGAAATCTTCACCCGAAATAGCAAACTTTAATTTTTTGAACAAACCATTATCATCACCGTATTTTTTAAATTCCCGGTTGACTGCCCGACGGAACCCCGCTACGTGTGTACCCCCTTCGCGGGTGTTGATATTGTTAACGTAGGAATGGATGTTTTCGGAGAAGGTCGTATTGTATTGAATAGCTACTTCTACTTCCACGTTTTCTTCCCGTCCGGTTACGTGGATTGGTTTATCGATTAATTTGGTTTTACCTTCGTCGAGGTAAGCCACGAATTCAGCGAGTCCACCTTCAGACATAAATTCTTCCCTCAGAAATTCCCCGTTTTCATCTTTTCTACGCTCGTCGATTAAGACCAGGTGCAATCCTTTGTTAAGGAAGGCAAGCTCGCGAATACGAGTAGCGAGCGTTTCGTACTTATATTCCAGTGTTTCAAAAATGGCGGCATCCGGCTTAAAAGTAATAATCGTTCCGTTTTCGGAAGATTTGCCAAATTCCTTTACTTCGGTAGTTGGTTTACCTTGAGCGTATTCTTGGGTGAAAATTTTGCCTTCTCGGTGTACCTCTGCTTTGAGGTGACTGGATAATGCATTTACACACGAAACACCTACACCGTGGAGACCACCAGATACCTTGTAGGTATCCTTATCGAATTTTCCACCTGCGTGTAAAACGGTCATGACCACTTCAAGGGCAGACTTTTGTAACTTTTTGTGCATTCCGGTTGGGATACCCCGACCATTATCTTTTACAGAAATAGAATTATCCGGATGAACGATGGTTGTGATGGACGAAGCATGTCCTGCCAGATGTTCATCAATAGAGTTATCAATAACTTCCCAGACCAGATGATGGAGACCTTTCGTATCGGTACTACCGATATACATTCCAGGTCTTTTTCGTACTGCTTCCAGACCTTCAAGTGCCTGAATATTATTGGCACCGTAATCGTTTTTTCCAGGCTCTGAAGCGCCTTTTTTAGTATTTTCTTCCATAGCGTAAAAATACGCATTTTATTCGGTTTTAAGAGGTGTTTTGACCGATAATCTTGCCATCCATCCGCAACAAAAACAGACTGGAAAAATACCTGTTTTTCACCTTTGTATATGTGTGTAAATAGAATGTCAAATCCCACTTTATTGTCTCAAATTTTTAATAAAACGGTCCCATGTCCTCTAAAAATCAAAAAATAGCCGACTTTTGTCCAAAATCACCCCACATTTTACCACCGAATGTATATAAAGTAGGGAAGTTAACTTATGGAATTAATCGTAGAAAATCTGACTGGATTAACGGCTATTGCCGGAAAAATTGGAAAATATGCGGCTGATCGTAAAATTTGGCTATTTTCGGGAGAGATCGGAGCGGGAAAAACAACCTTGATTCAGCGTATTTGTCAGCAACGTGGGGTGACTGAAAAGATCACCAGTCCCACCTACTCACTGATTAATCAATATGAGTCGGATCAGGGAATTATTTATCACCTGGATCTTTATCGGTTAAATAGCCTGGACGAGGCAATTGACATTGGTATTGAAGACCTTTTGTACGGCGATGCCCTTTGTCTGATCGAATGGCCTGATCTAATCACTCCATTGCTGCCGGAAGAGGTTCTGAAAATTAAAATTGAAATCGTTGAAGATTCAAAGCGGAAAATTATACTTTTGTAGGAGTCGCATCAGCGATTTATCAAATATTTTCAAATAATACGGCATGAGTGACGAAAAGAAGAAGAAGCGGATACCCATTCCTAAGATTTTTACAGAAGGTGGTCTTCAGACGCAAACAGAAATGCTGCAGGTGCAGCGGAAGTCGAATACGATGTTCATTGGTATACCTAAGGAAACAACCTTGCAGGAACGACGGGTCGCCTTGGTACCTTCAGCGGTAGCTACGCTGGTCAACTTCGGTCACCGGGTCGTCATCGAAACGGAAGCTGGACTTAAAGCCAATTATTCCGATCATCGCTACTCCGAGGCTGGTGCTGATATTGCGTACAGTAAAGAGCAAGTGTATAAGTCAGATATTATCATCAAGATTGCACCGCCAACCCTGGAAGAGATAGATTATCTGCGACCTAATCAGATTTTATTTTCTCCACTTCACTTGCCTATCATCACCCGAGATTATATCGAGAAACTACGCTCCAAACGTGTCATTGCCATGGCGATGGAATATATTAAGGATGAAAACAATGCTTTTCCTGTAGTTCGGATCATGAGTGAGTTGGCGGGGATGAGCATCATGCTGACGGCTGCGGAACTGATGACTAATTCCAACGGTGGAAAAGGAGTACTCCTCGGTGGCGTATCTGGCGTGCCTTGCGCCAAAGTAGTTATCTTGGGTGCAGGTGTCGTCGCAGAATTTGCTACCCGGGTGGCCATCGGACTGGGCGCGGAGGTTCGTATATTTGATGACAACATATCCAAACTGATGCGATTGCAGAGCCAGGTAGGCCGCCAACTCAACACGTCTTCTTTGAATCCGATGCAGATGGAAAAAGAACTATTGACGGCGGATGTAGCGATTGGCGCAATGCATTCTCCTTCCGGGCGTACACCCATTATCGTCAGCGAAGAGATTGTTTCGAAAATGAAAAGAGGTGCCGTGATTATCGACGTGAGTATTGATCAGGGAGGTTGTTTTGCAACTTCCGAAGTAACCAATCACGATCGGCCGACTTTTACCAAACATGATGTAATTCATTATTGTGTACCCAATATTCCATCAAAAGTAGCTCGCACGGCTTCGATTGCGGTAAGTAATATTTTAGTTTCTATTTTGCTAAGAGCAGGTGCTTCCGGAAACCTGGAAAGACTCATTCAAAGTGATATGGGACTGCAACACGGAATATATATATACAAGGGAACCCTTACCAATAAATACCTGAGTGAACGCTTTGGTATTAAGTACACAGATTTAGAACTATTGATTACTAGTAACCTGGGATAAAAGGAAA
The DNA here is from genome assembly GCA_938015415.1 of uncultured Saprospiraceae bacterium. Classification (GTDB taxonomy): domain Bacteria; phylum Bacteroidota; class Bacteroidia; order Chitinophagales; family Saprospiraceae; genus JALZUU01. Next base: position 36,156 of record CALLPK010000062.1, on the reverse strand, counting down.
GTTTAAGCCGCTGGACAAGTCTAATGAGAAAATAGGTCGTCTCAAGAATCAGTTATTTGATGCTGAACGGATTAATTTTCCTGCCCTTTTTGAAAACTTACTTCCTCATGTCAAAAAAGAAAAAACTCAACTTTCATCAGGTCATCAAGGAGGAAGATGCGCATTTAAAAGCCAGAAGAAAATATCGAAATGGGGACGCCGAAGCAGATCAGCTGGACGATACCCGTTTTGGAATCGCCATGTCCGGTGGTGGAATTCGATCTGCTACGATTAATCTGGGCATTTTAAAAACACTCAATAAATTTGGCATTTTAGAAAAGGCGGATTATCTCTCTACTGTCTCTGGTGGTGGGTACACGGGTGCTTACGTTCAATCTTTACTCAAAAAAAGAGCAGCGGAAATAAAAGACCATCCCCAAGCAGCTTACAAAGATTTATTTCATCCTGAACATATCGATTACCTGCGCGACCGGGGAGAATATATGATGCCCGGTGTCGGTAAGGGGAAAATATGGAATACTTTTATTCTGGTCATCGGTTATTTGGTCAGTACTTTGATGAGTTGGGTAAGTCCGCTAATTTTTATCTTTTTATCTCTAACCCTATTATCGGTGATTGGAAAGGTGCGGGGTCTGGTAGGAAACTATGATTTTCAGGAAGAAGTTTATAAGTTTATTGAAAATTATTGGGTCATAGAAATAGGGATCGGTCTGTTTTTTCTTACGTACATTATTCATTTTTTTTATAATTTAAAATTAAAATACGATCTGGGGATTTCCCGAAAGTTTAATCATATAGAAGGAGGATTCGCTGCCCTTACCATTCTGGCTGGTGGCTTTTTGATTTTATTAAAAATAGGTTCGTTGGACGTTGTTTTTTACGAAAAATTGCCAGGCATTTTTAATGTTAATATTGGTAAAACCGAAATCATTCTACTACATTTAGTAGCGGCAATTATTGCCATTGCATTAGGATATTTTGCGAATCCTAATGCCATTAGTTTTCACCGCTTTTATCGCAATCAACTTGCCGATGCCTATTTACATTTTGGTGCGCAATATAAAAATGTAGAACTTTCTAACCTCATTCAACAAGATAATAATGCCCCCGAAAATCTGGTAGCTCCTTATCCATTGATCAATACCTGTTTGAATCTGCAATTTTTAGGGGGAGGGGACGAAAATTTTAAGGGTGCTAAAGCCAGTGATTATTTTCTTTTATCTCCTTTTTATTTTGGGTCCAAAATTACCGGATACGTAGATACCGAAACGTTTAAGGATTATCAGGAACTAACCCTGCCAGCTGCGACAACCATTTCCGCCGCTGCCGTCAACCCGGGAATGGGTACTTATTCCAATAAACTGCTCAGTGTCTTAATGACTACTTTCAACGTGCGTTTGGGATTCTGGATTTCAAATCCCCTCAAGCGCAACGAATCGGAGCGAGTGTGGTGGCCCTGGTATTTTTTTAAAGAGCTATTTTCTAAAATCGGTACCGCCAACCGAAAACTAAATATCTCGGATGGAGGACATATCGAAAACCTTGGCGTTTACGAATTATTACGTCGTCGTTGCCGCCTGATTCTATCCGTAGATGCGGGGGCAGACCCTTTGTATAGTTTTGCGGATTTAGAAATTCTGACAGTACGAGCTCGTAACGAATTAGGGCTTTCTATCGAATTTCGGGAAGGTCATATCCCCGAAGATGTGATTCGGCCAAAGCCTTCGTACGGATATTCACTCGAACGTTTTGCCATCGCAGACGTCTATCATCTATGGGATGAAATTTTGGCTTTGGATGCAGCAGGTAATCTGGTAAAAGACGAAAATTATCGATCTTTTGAGGTCCTGGTAAATTATCCAGATCTAAAGGATGCTATCAAATTACTTGATTATAATGGCAAATTATTAGTGCGAATTATTTTTCGGGTCATCAACGAATTTAAAGAAGTTAACGAACTCAGAAGTCAACTGGAAGGACTGGATGCGGGCAATACGGAAGTTGTTATCGCCTTATTAAATACCATGATTTTTTGTAATGGCGATAAAGCCCATAGTCGAACCGCAGGAATCAAAGCGGTGTTAGCACATGCTATCGAAACTGAGCCGGAAAAAGTTAAACCCATCCTCAAACAAGCAGGATTGCTGAGTAGGCGGTTTAAAGATAAAGTTCGATTACCAAAGCGCATTATCCGACACCTGATTGATGATAGACTAGACGAAGGCATCGGAGCTATCGAACAGGTGATTATAAAGAGAATGACAAAACCAGAAATTAAAAACGCCTATAAAGTCATGAAGACTTTTTTAACATTGCTATCCCAGATTGAAGTAGGCGTTGACCAAAAACTGGTGAATGCTTATTTATTACGGAAAATTGAGGATGCATTTTTTATGAAAATTATGGAACAACGTGGAATGCCTCAGCAGGAATTGGGTGTGATTCTCAAAGAAGAACCGGATGATAAAACCCTGAAAGATTTTTTAGTTAATAAAAATATTGACCTGAATATTGTTCATCAATTATTCGAACAAAGAGATGCCCTGCGAAGTAATGTTCGGAAGTTGAGTATCGGAGAAACCTTGTCGGCTGAAGATAATTTGACTTTTAAAACCAATGAATTTGAACCACTCACCCCGGTTTTATTAAAATTTAATGAACTGCTGAACGAAGAAGATTTAGATCCGGAATCTTTTATTGCTCAATTGGAGGACGTATTGTCAGTGGTTGATCTTCCTCCCGCTCTGGCTACGACGATCCTTCAGTTTAGGAAGCAGCAGCAGCCTAAAGTAACGGAGGTAATGGAAGTTGTTTCCCAACGTATTGAGGAGCAGGTGCGAAATGATATTAAGGCCAGTACGCTGGTTTACATCAAATCGAGTGTTAAGGCGCCTAAAGGGAAAATTGTTACCGACGATGAGATGATGTACGGGGCTTACAAATATAAAATCTATCATCCTGATTTCCCACATGAATCAACGGCGGACCAGTTTTTTGATCCGGTACAGTGGGAAGCTTATTTTATGCTGGGTCAGTACCTTGGTGCTGAGGTGTTGGACGTAAAAGGACTGAATGAATACTTTAACAATCGAAAAACAGCACCCGATTTCTCTATTAAGGATTTGCTTTACCGATTTGACCACGATCAGGAAGTAAAAGATTTGTTTTTGTATCGAAGCGAAGTACCGACGGCTGCTTCGCCCGTTGAGATGGATGAGATGCCAATTTCGGAAGCGGAAGAAGAAATTACTACCAGGTTGATTGTGCCATCCAATGATCCGGAAGAGGAATTACTCAATGAAGTAAATCAACCCAACATGAAAAAGAAAGTAGTGGCCGGTAAAAATATTGACTATACTATTTAAGTAGGTCGCCGTTGTTGTAGGATGAAGTACACCTTCTGGCCGATCGGTATTTATACTCATTTTCTGCGGACATTCTTAATTTTTTTTACTGATTAAATGATGTTGATGAAAAATCTAATTTATACTTTTTTATTATTTAATTTCTTCTTTATCCTGGCCTGTCAGCCAAAAGGAAAAAATATGGACCAGACCAATTTAACGAAAAAACACTTAGCCTTTCTCGGTACTTACACCAAAAAAGAGGGCCATGTAGATGGTCACGGAATGGGAGTAGGAATTTACACAACGGATGCTGACTATAAAAACTGGGAACTCAAAAATAGTTTTTCTGAAATAGTAAATCCCTCTTTTATCTGTCACGCTCCCAACCATCCGATTATTTATGCAGTGAATGAGGGCAGTGGGGGACCGAGTACCATTAAAGTGCTGGTCTACGATCCGGCAGACTATAGCATCAAAGAAATCCAATCGGTCTCTTCTTTAGGAAACGGTTCCTGCTACGTCAGTACTGATCGGAAAGGAAAATTTCTCTGGGCAGCCAATTATGGCAGCGGTAATGTGATTCAATATTCGATCCATAAAGATGGAACGCTGAGGGAAGGCATGTCGCAGCAGCACGAGGGAAGTGGACCGAATAAAGGTCGACAAGAAGGCCCACACGCGCATTTTATCCACGAACATCCGCTCCGTTCGGAGGTATACGCAGTAGATTTGGGCGTGGATAAGGTGTATCGCTATCTATACACCGAGGCCGGTCTACAGTTAAATGATAGCCTATCCGTGACGCCGGGAGGTGGCTGCCGGCATCTGGCCTGGCACCCTGCAGGAGATCATGTTTATATTCTTAATGAACTTAATGGGTCGGTAGAATTGTGGGAATGGCACGGATCGGTGAAGGAACGTCAGCAAATCATTTCGCTACCTGTCGAAGGAGAAGAAAGATATCCAGGAAGCGCCGCCATCAACATCACTGCTGATGGTCAATATTTATACACGAGTTTGAGAGGCGCATTGAATGAAGTAGTGGTCCTGAAGACCGATCCCAAGACGTATCAAATGGAGATTATTCAGCGGGTAGCGGTTGGATCTGCACCGCGATTTATGAACTTAACACCCGATGAGGATATTTTGACAGTGGCTTTGCAGGATGACGATTATATTTTGTTTTTTGAAAGAGATTCGGAAACGGGAATGTTGGGGGCTGATCCGGAAAAGATGGTTGCGGCCTCTCCGGTTTGTGTGGTTTATAGGTGAGTTGTAGTCAATTAGAAACAAATGAAAAAAAAGGTGCTTTTCTTTTATTGATTGTAATGTTCTTAATTGGATACGATTTTCCGATTTCTAAAAATGGAATAGTAGGTACGTACGTTAACAACAATTTCAATGAAACACCTTTCTATGCAGAAATTCCCTACATAAAAGACACCTTGATATTAAATGCAAATAATACTTTTAAAAGTGATTATTATGGAAATGGAACTTATAAATTAAACTCAGGAATTTTCAGAAACGAATTATCGATTTCATATAACTACAGTATGGGAAAAGCAGGTGCCAGATTTATTTTGAAAAATAAAATATTTTCTTCTAAAAAAATCATGTTAGTTAGTGACTTGGATTACTACTACGAAAAAATAAAATAAGTGATCTTACTTATTAATGATGTTCTGAAAATATACAAATCAAGACTTTTACAATCTTTATAATTGTTCAAACAGAACTCCCAAATCACAATTTTCCCCCTAAAAATTGCATATGCGACGATTAAACGCTATATTCGTTGCATATTATGCGACGAATAATCTACATACACGAACAAAAAAATTGGCCAAATTTCAGATGGAATGCGGAAGCGCTAATTCCTGTTTTGAGCAAAGTAAGGAATCTTCAAGGATTATTGACCGGCAGAATGGAGGCATTAGGCATAAATTTAAGGAATGAGGCTTTATTAGAAACCTTGTCTCAGGATGTCTTAAAAACGAGTGAGATTGAAGGAGAAATATTAGACCGGGAACAAGTTAGATCTTCGTTAGCGCGAAGATTGGGGATGGAAATAGTTGGTTTGATTGAGAGTGACAGAAATGTGGATGGAGTCGTCGAAATGATGCTGGATGCAACTCAAAGATATGATCAGAAATTAACAAAGGACCGACTCTTTGGCTGGCATGCCGCTCTATTTCCGACCGGATGGAGTGGAATGTATAAAATAAGAGTAGGAAATTGGAGAGAAGATACCGGAGGACCCATGCAGGTTGTCTCTGGGGCAATGGGTAAAGAGAAGGTACATTTTGAAGCACCTTCGTCGGATTTGCTAAGCTTAGAGATGGAGAAATTTATAAGTTGGGTAAATAAAGCATCTTCCGACGATTTGGTCATAAAGTCGGGAATAGCCCACCTTTGGTTTCTCACCATCCATCCATTTGAAGATGGTAACGGACGGATAGCACGAGCCATAACGGATTTTTTTTTATCAAAATCTGAAATGACCAAACAACGATTCTATAGTATGTCCGCACAAATTAGAATAGAGCGAAAGGACTATTATGCGCTATTGGAAAAGACTCAAAAAGGAAATTTAGATATTACTGAGTGGCTGTCATGGTTCTTAAACTGTTTACATAATGCCTTAAAATCCTCAGAAGAGATACTCGAGAAAGTGTTATTCAAACATTCATTTTGGAAGGAAAATAACGAAAAAGGGATAAACGAAAGACAGAAGAAAATCTTAAATAAAATGCTTGATGGATTTACTGGGAAATTAAATTCTTCCAAATGGGCGAAAATAAATAAGGTTTCAAAGGATACTGCTATTCGGGACATTCAAGATCTAATCAAAAAAAATATTCTGGTACAGGACGCCTCCGGCGGAAGAAGCACAACTTATTCTCTCAAATAACGTAGGAATTTATAGCTGTTCTTAGCCAGAATGCCACTATTTTCTTTAATTTTACTATCAGAAAATTTTAGACTTCGAAGTTCTCAAAGAACTTCTCCACCATAAGTTATCTTTTTGTGAAAAACAGCGTCTTATTTTTACTATTCTTTTCGATTTTCCTGACCTCAAAAGTCAGCGGACAATCTCATACCGCTCCCGAACCTAAAAAAGAAAAACTGATTCTGGAGTTTTCCACCCCCGGTGGATTATACGAGTCTGGCCAAACGGTAGCGTTACGCTGTCCCGGAGCTAAAATATATTATACTCTGGATGGTTCTACGCCGGATGGCTACAGTCAGCCCTATCGGAAAGCGCTGGAGATTAACAAAACGACCGTTGTACGAGCAATTGCCTACAAAGACAAGTTAAAAACCAAGCCAGTCGGTCATACCTATTTTATTGACGAACCCGCTTCTACCTTACCGATTATCTCGGTGGCGATTACGCCTTCCATTCTATTTGACGCAGAAACAGGACTTTACATGCAGGGACCGGACGCAGTAGATTCGTTATGGACCAAGGATGGCGCTAATTTTTGGAGTAGGCGGGAAGTAGAAGTAAGTACCGAAATGTTTGAGACGGATGGAAAATTAGAATTTCGCAGCATTACTGGATTCCGGTTATTTGGAGGGATGAGTCGATTGTTTCCACAAAAGTCCATTACCTTGATTGCGAGAGATCGTTACGGTAAAAAGCATTTTAAACACCGAATTTTTGGAAAAGACGGATTTAAGAAATATAAATTTTTAGTGTTGCGAAACTCTGGTAGTGATTGGGGAAAATCACATTTTCGGGATGGACTGATGACGGGACTATTGGATGATTGGGATATTGAAAAACAAAATTTTCGACCAGCCCACGTTTACCTCAACGGGAAATATTGGGGAATCTATAATATCCGGGAAAAAGTAAATCGTTATTTTATACAATCGCACGCCGAGATCGACAAAGACAGTATTGACCTGATCGAACACCGCCGTACCACCAAACGCGGCAATCGTCAGCACTATCTGAATATGATCCGGTTTATCGAAAAAAGTGACTTGAGCAATCCCGCGAGCTACCAATATTTACAAACGCAGATGGACGTGAGTAACTTTATGGATTATCAAATTGCACAGATATATTTTGATAATCGGGATGCTGGCGGTAATATTAAATTCTGGCGACCGCAAACGGAAAGTGGACGCTGGCGCTGGATTTTATATGATACAGACTGGGGATTTGGTCTGCATAATAAGAGGGCTTATAAAAATAACAGCCTCAAATTTTATACGGAAGCGGAAGGTCCCGCCTGGCCCAATCCGCCGTGGAGTACCCTCATCTTACGGAAGCTACTGGAGAACCCCGATTTTGAAAAAGAATTTATCCGGCGATTTACGGATCGCTTAAATACTTCTTTTACCCCGGAGCGGGTTCTCGCAAAAATTGACGAAATTGAACAAACCTTAGTGCCGGAAATGGACCGGCACCTGGATCGCTGGCGACTGAGTGAACAGCGATGGAAAGAGCACGTGGGCAGGCTCCGCGATTTTGGATCCGAGCGGGTAAAATATATGCGCTTCCATCTGTCTGAATTTTTTGAAACGGGAGAGCTCGTTTCTGTTTCTATCTTAACTAATAACGGTGGACAGATTATCCTAAATAACAACGTTAATATTCGGACGGAGGACTTTAGAGGACTATACTTTGAAAATACTCCGATTACCCTTAAAGCGATGCCGGATTTTGGTTATCGTTTTTCGCACTGGGAAGGCGTCGCAGAAGGAGCAGAAAAACATGCGGTGGAAATTGATCTGAAAGGTAAAAGTATCCATAAAGTTAGTGCTGTTTTTGAAAAATATGTACATCCATTGGCTGGCCAGATTATGATTAATGAAGTTAGTTGTAATAATAAAAAAACAGGGGACTGGGTAGAAGTATACAACGATTCGAGAGAAACGGTCAGCCTTAAGGATTGGTATTTTACTGATAAAAAAAGATATTTTAACATTCCGGATGCAAAAATTCGGTCTAAGTCATATTTGATTATTTGTGAAGACTCCATTGCCTTCCGGGAGCATTTTCCTAAAGTAGATAATGTAGTCGGTAATTTTGGCTTTGGTCTGGGAAAACGCCGGGAGAAAATAGGCCTTTTTGATGGTCAGGGAGCTTCCATTGATAGTGTAGCGTACGAAGTTCCACCTACCGATAGTGCCTTTACCATTGGATTGTTGTTACCATTCTTGGATAACGGAGACTTTGATAACTGGGAGATCAACCCCGGTAAAGGAACGCCCAACCGCCCAAACCCTTACTATCTGGAGAGTAGCATCAAAGCCGAACAAGAGCTGTGGATGCGGATTGGTGTAGGAATTGGCGTATTCATTTGCGGATTGCTCCTTTTAATAATGCGACAAAAGCGAAAGCGCCCGGCTGGAGTGTCTTAATGCTGTTTGCTAGGGTGTTCAATTGATGAAAAAAACTTCTGTACATTTGTAATGTAATTTGCTCCAAGATTTTAGCTTTTTCTTTATTCTTTCTGTTCATTTTTTTTGCAGAAAAAAAAACGAAACAAAAAAATCTGCCGCCTGTCGCATTTTTCGAATTCGGCACTTCTAATAAAATATCAAACCGAATAAACTCGCTTTGAAGTTCAGTTTATTATTTTTAATTTTCTGATTATCAATCATTTACATTTTTTTAAGCTGTTGTTTAGCTCACACAGTATTCGGTTTAAGACATTTTATTAAGGCACCGAATGGAAAAAAGCTCAAGGTCGGAGGTTTAGCAAACAGCAAGAACTTTTTAGTTTATGAAGAAGATTTTGTCAGGAATAAGCTTTCATAAAATTGAGATTTAACCATAAAGTTTCATAAAAGAAATTTTTCGCAATTGTTGAGTAAATTGAACACCTTAGCTGTTTGCTGCTTTTCTAATACTATTAAGGCACGAAGGCAGTTTAGTAGAATAGCGAGCAGTAAACAACAAATGATCCCTTCTTAACATTTCTATAAATAGTATCTTTAAACCTTTCTTTTATTTCATAGTCATAAGTATGAAGACAGAATGAACGTTAAGTGATGACAGAACTTTAAGTCATAATTTAATTCAAATTTTGTCCAAGTACTTGTATAAATCAGTTGATTTGGCAGATAAAACTTCGATTACAGATGAACAAATACTATCCCTTTTGGAGAAGGAAATTTCTTACGAGCAGGGATTCAAGGCACTAATGAGTGCTTATCAGGAACGATTGTATTGGCATGTACGGCGAATGGTAGACAATCACGAGGACGCCAATGATGTGATCCAGAACGTGCTTATCAAAGTGTTCAGAAATATAAAGAATTTCAAAGGAGATTCTAAATTATATACCTGGCTCTACCGGATTGCAACCAACGAATCGATTACCTTTTTAAACAAAAGAAATAAAAAGGCAACCAATTCGCTGGACGACGAACTATCTACGGTGGCACATCAATTGACCGCTGATACTTATTTTGACCCGGACGAGGCGCAGCTACATTTGAAAGCAGCCATTGCAATACTTCCGGAAAAACAAAAGGCAGTTTTTAATCTGCGGTACTACGAAGAGATGCCCTATATTGAGATGGCGAAAGTATTGGATACTACGGTGGGTGCTTTAAAAGCATCTTATCATCACGCGCTCAAAAAAGTTGAAACCTATTTAAAGAATGTTGAACATAACTCATTGTAATGATGAAAAAGGAAATAAAAGAAGAATTAGATAATCATGCACCTTTGCTCTCCGGAATGTCCAGACAGCCGGAAGGATACAAAGTCCCCGACGGCTATTTTGCGCGGATGGAGGCTGACCTTTGGGAACAATTAAAGCCTGCTATCAAAACAGTCACTGAATCTACTCCGCAAACTGTAATAATAAAAAAGGAAATAAAAGAAGAATTAAATAATCACGCACCTTTGCTCTCCGGAATGCCGAAGCAGATAGAAGGATACAAAGTTCCCGATGACTACTTTGCGCGGATGGAAACCGACCTTTGGCAGCAACTAAAGCCTGCCACTAAAACGGTCACTGAGTCTACTCCCCAAATCTCGTGGATCGATGGATTGATTCAGCAAATCAGCTGGTTGTTACAGCCACGAATGGCATTGCAACTGGCCAGTGTTGCGCTGGTGATTTTAGCAGGATTCTTTTTTATGAATCGCTCTGCTACCACTCAAACGGATGCCTTGGCCGATTTAACTGCCGACGAAGCATCTGAGTATGTACTCGCTAATTTGGATGAATTTGATACGGAGAGTTTGCTGGAACTAGGATTTGGAGACGAGGATATTTCCACGATAGAAACTTCTCTTTTTAACGATACGCAAATAGATGATCTACTGGACGAATTGCAACGAGAGAACATAGATTTACAAACTTTAGAAATTTATTTATAAAACCTATAATATGAAAAAGTTAATTTTAGTGACCATCGCCATGATCTTTTTTGCCGGTTGGTCCCACGCACAAAACGATAGAAAGGAATTTAATAAAAAGTTGAATTCCATGCGCATAGCTTTTATTACTCAGGAGTTAGACCTGTCGGCTGACGAAGCAAAGGTTTTCTGGCCAATTTACGACGCATACACGGCAGAACGTCGTACCCTGCGCAAAAAAAAGCAATCTACTAGCACTAAAGGAATGACGGCTGACGAAGCGGAAGAAATGATCGAAGGGTCTTTTGCAAATGATGCCAAAGAGATTGAACTAAAGAAAAAATACTACGGTCAATTGAAGGAAGTTATTCCTGTGGAAAAAGTAGCGAAACTTTCAGGAGTTGAAATGGAATTCAGAAAGAAAATTTTAAAAGCCGCTAAGGAGCGCCGAAAGAATACGCCGCGATATAGTCCCAATAAAAAGTAACCGACCAAACTATACTGCGGGACGGTTACGCAGTTCACACAACTATACATTTTTATTATAGGCAAGTATTGAGACTTGCTTGGTCAAAAACGGTGTCCTTTTCGGAGGGTACCGTTTTTATTTTGTCAATAGTATATCTTTACCCAAAAAAAGATGACCAAAACTACTCGTGCCCATTTAGCTTTAGTAGCCGTAGCATTGATCTATGGTGCTAATTATACAATTGCTCGCGAGGTGATGAACGGATATTTGGAGCCACTTGGATTTATTGTTTTAAGAGCGGCGAGTGCCACTATTCTATTTTGGGGAATTTCTTTCTTTCAGCCCGCCGAGCGGATTGATCGTAAAGATATCGGACGAATTTTGCTTTGTGCGCTTTTTGGAGTAGCGATTAATCAGATGCTTTTTTTTAGTGGATTACAACTCACCAAGCCGATCAATGCTTCGCTCATCATGACCATTACGCCACTGATGGTCCTGCTTTCCGCCGCGGTCATTCTAAAAGAGAAGATTACCGGACAAAAATTAATAGGAATTTTTTTAGGTTTAGCGGGTGCCGTCTTTGTCATTAGCTATGGACAATCCTTTGATTTTCGGGTGGCTCATATAAAGGGAGACTTATTGATTCTGGCCAATGCTACCAGCTACGGTTTGTATCTGGTGTTGGTGAAGTCTCTGATGCAGCGCTATCAGCCTGTTACGATCTTAAAGTGGATTTTCAGTATTGGCCTGTTGATCGTTTTACCGTTTGGGGCGGGGGAGTTGCGTAGCGTATCCTGGGGCTCTTTTCCGATGTCAATCTGGGGCGCAATTGCTTATGTTTTGATTGTGGTCTCCTGCTTTAGTTATCTGTTAAATGCCTTTGCCCTAAAAACGGTGCGCGCTTCAGTAGCCGGTATTTATATTTTTCTACAACCTATCATGGCTACGGTCGTGGCTTTGCTTGCTGGCCGGGATACGCTTAGTGTCGCGAAGATATTTGCGGCGGTATTGATTTTTATGGGAGTCTATCTGGTTAGTAAAGTTCCTAAAAGCATAGCATAAACTGATTTTTAACTGTTTTTGATGTCACAAAAGTTATGTTTATTGTGAAAAATACGATCTAAGTATTTTTACCTCTCTCTCTTTTCTCTATTCTTATTTTATGGATGTGTTTTACCAAAGATAACTAGGTGTTAATATAATTTATTATAAAAAATTTAAATAAATATATTTTATAATTAGTTGATATATAGTTAATTACATTAAATTTTTAAATTACTTAATATGAAATATTTTTTTTAAAATGTGGAAAAAAGATGGAAATTTATTAGTAGGAAGTCATAGTTTTTTATCTATATTTACCTCAAACACTATAAAAACACGAAGAAATATGAAAAACTACAGACCAGAAAATTTAACTAAAGTGCAAGTTATTGAGTATGAGGCCATGTCACATAAAGGAGCGGTAGGTTTCATTGAGGAAACGGTATTTCACAATTTAATTGATCATTATTGTATCGAGTCAAAAGTGGACGCTGCCCTGGAAGTGATTGAGTATGCAATTGAGCAATATCCTTATTCTGCCAGTTTCTACAGTCGAAAAGGTGAGATTCTGCTTTATAGTGAATTTTTTGAAGAATCTTTAATTTCTTTAAATATTGCGGCGATGTACGCGCCCGCATCGGTAACGATATCTATTTTAAAAGTCAAAGCGTTAATGGGGTTAAAGAACATCCAGGATGCGTTCGAAATTATTGATACTACTAAATCCATTGCTTTTGGAAAGGACCTGAGCCAGATCTACTGTTGCGAAGCAATCCTCCACGAGTCCACTGGAAAATTTAATCAGATGTTCGAATCACTCCGTTATGCTTTGACCATAGATCCACTAAATGAAGAAGCGCTAGAAGGGATGACCTGGGCGGTAGAGATGAGTGGAAATTATACTGAAAGCGTAGAAATCCATAATGCCATTATTGATGAGCATCCTTATTGCGACCAGGCCTGGTTTAATCTGGGGCAGGCTTACGCTTGTCTGGAAGATGATGAAATGGCCATCGAAGCATACGAATTTGCCTTGATTAGTAATGAAGAAAATGAATACGCTTATCGAGAATGTACCAATACCTATATCAAGCTAAAGCAATTTAAAAAAGCACTCGAATGTTACCACGATGTAAAAGGGAAATTTAAGTTAGATGGAGCGTTGCTGATAGATATTGGATATTGCTATGAAATGCTCAATAATATCACAAAGGCAAAGTCTTATTATAAGGAGGCTATCAGACTTTGTCCCAGAAATGATCGAGCATACTTTCAATTAGGAGAATGTCACAGCCGTAATAATCAGTGGAAAAAGGCGCTAAAATCCTATAAGAAAGCCTTTTTTATCAACCAGCGAAAAGAAGAATATATTACGGGACTGGCCGAAGCCTTTTACCAGACTGGCGAGATTGAAAAAGCCCGTAAACTATTTCAAAAAGCAGCGGATACAGCTCCGGAAACCTCTGTTTACTGGCTTCGGCACGCGGAATTTTTACTGGATATCGGAGAAGCTAAAGCAGCCATTAAAGTGTTGGACGAAGCTGAGATTTACGCAGAAGGTGTTGAGCTTTTTTACTGCCGGATCGCTTGTTTATTTTACTTAGATAAACGCGAAGAAGCCTTGTACTTTTTCGGAGAAGCACTTTTAGAAGATTATAAAAAACACAATTATATTTTTAGGTTAATTCCCGCATTGGCGATTGATGCTGAGATTGTTCGCCTGCTATGCAAATACCAACCCGTTTGAAAGAAATAAGGATTACTGGCGGTCTGATCTGACTGTCAATGATTTAAGAATTTCTACTACTTAAAGGTGCCATTTTTGCACCCACAAAATTACTGATACACCGTGCCATTGATCTTTAGAGGTCAATGGCATATTTTTTGCCTTAAAATCACTGTTATATTTCCTCCCTAATTGACGACGATTCCCCGTCGGCGTACATCCTGTTGAACACTAGACTTTATAGAATAAAGTCATTAAAGAAAATTTTCTCATGCGGATAACTACAAATTTGTTATGGTCGGTGACCTTTCTATGTGTACTTACTTTATTCTCCTCCTGCCAAAAAGAAGAGGCCGTTATTGCTTCAAAAAACCAGGAAGAATTCAGCAGTCAAGATCAGCATGTGATCGGTGAAAGATTGGTTACTCAGGTACTAGAGGACGATCATAACTTCCCCATTTTTGCATCCGATAATACGGCGTTTACCGAAGAACTCAATGTGTATCTGACCAAGCTAGTGCAAACGGTGGCAATATCCGTCCCGGTAGTCAATCGTAATAATTTTGCTTGGAGTGTTACCGTTATTGATGCGCCTGATATCCATATGTTTACCGCACCCGGCGGACACTTTCTTGTTTACACCGGACTGCTAAAAGCGCTGGGTTCAGAGGCCGAACTAATTGCTCTAATGGCGCACGAGCTGAAATATACCGATCAAAGCAAGACGATCTTAAGTCTCAAAAATGAATTTGGTGGAGTGGCGATGGGAGATATTCTTTTAGGTAACAAAGTATCTTCAATTGATAATATGGCATTGTGGTTACGGGATTTATCCTATAGTGAAGAAGAGGTATTGGAAGCAGACCAGTATGCCCTAAATATTATTTGTCCCTATTTATATGATAACAAAGGACTCCGAAATGCTATCATGCGCTTGGACAATGTAGCCGAACAAACGGTAGATTGGTTGATTCGAAGACCTGGAACCATCAAAAGGCTGGAACTACTGGAGGACGTATCCCCACAGGATTGTGGTAGCAACGAAAGTGATTTTGCCGATCGTTATCAATCAATCATTGCTAAACTATAGTTTTTTAGCTACGTAAATCGAGACGGTACGACCAAGTGTGTGGCCTCCTCGCCCTACGGGTTCGCTAATTATCATTAGCTTAGGCATCCCGCACCTTGTATTTCCCGAGAAGATGCTCGGGACAGTCCCCGTAAATCATAATCTGATCTTAAGAAGCAACTAGTTTTTTTGCTTTTTGGTAGCCGTAGGTGGCTGCGCCGATAATTCCTGCTTCATTTTTTAATTGAGCGGGTACTACTTCTGTATCTATTTTAATTTTCTTTTTAAAAAGATCAAATTTTTTGCTGCTTCCACCTCCCAGGAGAATGAGGTTGGGAGAAGTAATTCTTTCCAGCGTTTCAAGGTACTCGTTAAAGCGTTTGCCGAATTCATCCCACGATAAATCCTTCTTTTTACGAACAGAATCCGCCGTGTAGGCTTCCGCTACTTTAGATTGATTTTTTAAATAAAAATGACCAAATTCCGTATTGGGAATTAGCTTGCCATCGATAAACATAGCGGAACCAATACCGGTACCAATGGTAATCAGTATGACTACTCCCTTTTTATTTTTTCCCAAACCAAAAGCCATTTCTGCTACTCCAGCTGCATCCGCATCATTGGTAACAAAAACAGGACAATCTGCCGCTTTGCCAAAGACCTCACTGATGTTTACTCCGATCCAGGATTTATCGATATTAGAAGCACTTTTAGCGATATTTTTTTTAACAATAGCTGGAAAACCACAACCTATGGGGCCGGAGTAATCAAAGTGTTCCACGATCTGGCTAAAGGCTTTTGCCATATTTTTGGGCGTAGCGGGAGAGGGCGTAGGGACTCGAAAACGGTCGGTTTCCATTTTCCCAGTATTCATATTGACAAGTGCGCCTTTAATACCAGAGGCTCCTACATCTATACCAAGAATTAATTTTTTTAACATGTTATATTAATTTATAGGTCTTATTTTCATTTTAATATCCATTTTTGGACGGTCACCAGGAGCCGTAGCTGTAGCGGCAATTTTGTCTAAAACGTCGAGTCCTTCGATTATTTGTCCAAAGACGGTATATTTTTGATCAAGTTGCGGAGTACCACCCAGGGTCGTATAAATTTTGCGTTGTTCAGCGGTATAACGGATGTCTTTTTGTGCTTCCATCATGTCCAATTGACTGTTGGTCAATTTACGGCCCTGAACGATATAAAATTGAGACCCGGAAGATTTTTTCTGTGGGTTTTCGGTACGGGCAGCAGCGAGGGCTCCTTTAATGTGCGCCAGTGTATCGACAATTTCTGCTGGTATCTGATAACCTGGACCTCCATTGCCTAGTCGTTTTTTGGCGCTGGCATTTCTGGATTCCGGATCACCTCCCTGAATCATGAATCCGTTGATCACCCGATGAAAAAGCAGGTCGTCGTAAAAACCCTCTTCGGCTAATTTTATAAAATTATCGCGATGTTGCGGTGTCGCATCGTATAAAATTGCTTTCATGGTGCCGAGTGTCGTTTCGATTTCTACCAGGCAAACTTTTGGTTGCTCAATGATCAACTGTTTAGTGGTCGTAGCTACCTTATTACCTTTCATGGCTTTTAGGGAGATCACGTAATTACCGGAGGATTGGAAAGTATGCTGAGGTGTTGCTTCGGTGCTGGTGGTACCATCTCCAAAGTTCCATTCGTAAGATTCTGCATTTTTAGATTGATTCTCAAAGGTGACCGAGGCTGGCGCGGGCTTCTCAGGTTCGGTAAAACCAAAATTAGCGATGGTCTTTGCGCAGGAGCTAAAAAGCAATATTGTAGAAATAAAAAATAAAAAACGGAATAATTGCATGGAGGAAAGTTTAGCGAATGCTTTTGGATTTGAAAACTATTTTACAATACTGATCTTCATTTTAACATCTTCGATTGGGCGGTCACCCAGGCTTTTATTTTTGGGAACACTGCAGATTTTGTCTACTACGTCCATTCCTTCCACTACTTCTCCAAAAACGGTATAATCCATATCGAGTTGCGGTGTTCCACCGACTTCTAAATATTTTTTCCGTTGTGCTTCGTTGTAGGTAAAATTATGTCTTTTTTCTATCGAATTGAGAATTGCGTCCTTTACTGGACTACCATGAACGATGTAAAACTGAGAACCGGAAGATTTTTTTTCTGGATTTCCATTACGAGCCGCTGCTAAAGCGCCTTTGTAATGTAAGTGACCAAATTCTGCGGGAATTTGATAGCCTGGACCACCACTACCGAAAGGTCGGTTAGGAGTAGCTTCCCGAGAATCGGGATCGCCACCTTGCATCATAAAACCTTTGATGATTCGGTGGAAAAGCAAGTCATCGTAAAAACCTTCGTTGGCCAGCTTAACAAAATTAGCCTGATGTAATGGCGTGTCGTCATATAATAAGACCTTGATGTTTCCGTAATCGGTTTCTATGAGTGCGTAAGTACTTTTGTTTTTATCATTACAGGCTAATAAAGCCATTAAAAATAAAAGTGTTGGGAGAATTATTTTCTTCATTATAATTTTTTCAATATTAAAAGATAGATTTCTCTCTAAAGATTAACTGCTGATCCGCAGAATCAATTAGATTGTTCTTTTTCTGCGGCGAAATACTGGATTATTTTTTCTTTTAATAAGGATTCCTGGTCTTTAACGCCTTTCAAGGTAAATCCTCTCAGTGCTTTCCAGTGGGGCCATCCATCGGCGTCCCGTCCTGCAAATTCGTAGAAGCCATCGATACTCAACAGTCGACAAACGGCGATATGCATTAAATCCTGTTTTTCTTCTTTGGTAAATTTTTCCTGCCAGCGTCCCAGTTCTTGTATTCCGATCATAAAGAGAATACCATTTAGGTCGGGGAGTTCTGGCCTATTCAAACTATCCTTGACATAATGTCGTACTTCCAGCCACTTAAAATCGAGTTGCCACTCTTCCATGATGTATGAATTTTAGACTACAAATATACGAATGGTTTGGGAATTAATCCGCCGCGATGATTGCGGGTACTCTGGCAGCCCGGAAGGCAGCGGGAAGAGACGCAATTAGCGTAATAGCCAAGACGGTGATCGCCACCACGATAAAGTCGGGGAGTCGCATACTGATCGGGTAAGCATCGACTACAAATCCTGCGGGAATAGGGACGATCCCGAGCGATTTTTGGGCAATATAGAAGGCCACTGCAAAAAAGAATCCCAGTAACATACCCAACATTCCGAGTAATATTCCCTCACTCAGGAATATTTGTCTTATGATTTTGCGGGTAGCACCCATCGAGCGGAGAATAGAAATATCCTGTTTTTTGTCCAACACAATCATCCATAACGCACCAATCATATTAAAGGCCACTAAAATAAGCGTCAGACAAAGGATTGCATAACTCATCCATTTTTCGATATTCATAATTTTAAAAAACGCTTCATCCTGTTGGTAGCGATCTTTGACGGTAAATTTATCTCCGGTAATTTTACGGATTTCGGCCGCGGCCATTTGGGGATCCGCATCATCCGTTAATTGGATTTCCAATGCGCCAATTTTATTTTTAAGTTCCAAGATTTTCTGGGCAAATGAAAGAGAACTTAAAACATATTGACTGTCAAAATCCTGCTGAATAACAAAAGTTCCGGTGGGATAGACTAATTTTTTGTTGAATGGTTTTGACAGAGGGCCCGTACTTTTTCTTTTAGCCATGTAGACTTCGAGTGCCGACAGATAATCACCAACATTGACAGAAAGTCGATTACGAATTCCGACTCCAAGTACGGCCATTTCGCGTTTCCCATCCTGAAAACGGTATTCTCCTTCGCGTAAGGTAGAGTCGATGCCGGTTACGTCTTTATAGTAATCGTCTACGCCTTTTAGGATTCCGACACTTTCATTTTTATTATAAACAAATAACGCGGTCTCTTCGATGGTTTGTGAGACAATGGACACGGCCGGTAAAGCCGCTATTTTTTGAATCATCACCGTATCTGCGTCGAAGGTTTTTCCTTCGGTAATGGTGATCTTGATATCCGGATTGAAATTGCTAAAGAGTCCGGTGATTAAATCTTCAAAACCATTAAATACGGATAATACGAGGATGAGGGCCGCCGTTCCGACGGAAATACCAAATACGGAAATGCCAGAAATGATGTTGATGGCATTGGTGCTTTTTTTAGCAAAGAGGTAACGTCGGGCTATTTTTAGCGGTAGGTTCATGTAAAAAGTTGTGACAGGAGTGTTTGTTAAACAGTGTCTTTTAATCTACTTGTGTTTTTTATCTATAAATCACTTTTGTTAATTGGTGATTAGTTAATTAGTCACGTAATTCTCAGTGTAATCGAAATCAGCGCAACATCGTTTACTGAGCACGGCTGAGTCCGTAAAGATACTTTTTTAATCTAAATTTTTACTCTATTAAGAAACTCTCCTCTCCATTGGAAAGTACAATTTTGCTGGTACTATTTTTTAACTGAGGGATTCTCATTTTTTTAGGTAGTTTATTAACCTCTAAAATATAAATAGGTATTGCATTTTTTGCGTTATCGTTGATGTCAAAAATAAATATTTTGCAGGGCCCTTTCAGATCGACGGCGGGGCATTTAAAGTCTACTATTTCAAGGGGATCGGATAGCCAGTTGGGAAACCCTTCTTGATAGGTTGTTCTTGGATGAAAGATAAACAGGTCGTACCAGTCTTTATTTTCCTGAACGTCAAATGCTGCTCCCGTGGAATCTAAAAAGACCATTGGTTTTTTAACATCGACCCGTTGATAAATAGAATCTTCGTAAATTCGTTTACTTTTTTCGGTATAAAAAGTTTGGTTGACCGTCAAAACATCTTTACCGGTGTATTCCTTGATTCTGCCTGCTAACGCGTATTTCCAGTAAGTTCCGGTATAGGCTTCCTTGATATGATCCCATCCGCAAAGGACAATGGTTTTACCTTGAGTTCCATCCTTTTTTTTGGTGCTGTCCAGAATATTTCTGGCTCCCTGAATTTCCCGGTCTTCACCGCTTCCCGTATCGTAGCCGATAATCTTATATCCGTATTCACTGGCCGTTCGAACCAGATTACTGAATTGAGGTTCCTGGATATAAATTCCGGTATGGGTAATCGGATATCCTCTTTCCTCTATTTTCAAGTCATACTGCTCGCCATTAGTCGTCATAGTCATTGCTTCCAACGCTAAATTTGAATATCCTAGATCAGCCAGATCTTTTAGTAATCTTTTCACAAAATCCCTATGCTGTGGAATATTATGGTTTTCGTTAATTAAAACAAAATCAAATTTTTCGGCTTCTTTTACAATATGATATGCGGCATCTGTAAATTTATATTCTTCCTGAATATTTTTCCACTTGGTTTCATCTATTGGTTTTATCGTGTCGGCACCTAAACTGAGCGATTCAATGATCTTTTTATTTTCAGATATCAGCGAATATTCGTAGGCGGCTAATCCTCCATCTGCTGTTTTTTCTAATAAAAAATCAATTTCTGAATTGAACTTATATTCTCTGAAATCAAAGTCTATTTTTTTGACTGATTTAGAACTACAGCTTATAAAAAAGATCAGGGATAGTAAAAAAAGATATTTCATAGATATTGTTTTTTACTTAAAAATTGTTTGAAAACTTCAAAATTTTCTTTAGTTCTCGACTGCTTTTGGAACTTTTAAACAACTTCTTAAAAAAGCATCACGGTTGTTCTTTTTAAAAATAAAAATATTAGCAAATGTGCAAAACTTTAAAGGGCAGGGTCCAGAGCTCGATAAATCACCTCCTGAATTCTGGGGCGGTAGTCATCGCGGCCCAGTTTGTTGTTACGCATAGAGGGGTAGGTACGGTTGGAGAGGAAAATATAGATGAGGTTTTCGTCAGGGTCGGTCCAGACGCAAGTACCGGTAAATCCGAGATGACCGAAGGTATTAGCAGAAGCCAGGTTGCTCATGTTTTGGGAACGACTGGGGTCGAGTTCGCGCATGTCGAAGCCAATGCCTCGTCGGGTATCACCGCTATGACGGGTAGTAAAAGTTTGTATGGTGCTTGGTTGGAGTAATTGCTGGCCGCCGTAGTAGCCGCCGTTGAGGAGCATCTGCATGATCACCGCGAGGTCGGTGGCCGTAGAAAATAGTCCTGCGTGTCCACTAACGCCACCGAGCATTGCTGCGCCCATATCGTGTACATAGCCTTGTACGCGCTGACGTCGCCAGTATTTGTCTTCCTCGGTAGGGACGATTCGCTCGATCGGATATTTTTGCCAGGGATTAAAGCTCGTATTAGATAAGCCTAATGGTTGATAAAATTTCTTGTCGGCGTACTGGTCCAGCGTCATTCCGGATTTATTTTTCACCATTCGTTCGACCAGATAAAACCCCAGATCGCTGTATTTATAGTTTTGATTGTCCCGTAATGGAGAACGGAAAATTTGATTCCACATCGTATCTCTGAAACTGGATAGCATAAATAGTTTACTGGTTACAGGAATAAAAAAATTACCATTTACTTGGTTTTTATAAATCTTAGTCGAAGGACGAGGATTGCGTTTAGATCCGCTGACGGTTTGTTCAAAAAAAGGAATCCAGGCTTTTAGTCCGGCCTTGTGGGCCATGATATCGTAGATGACCAGGTCGCGTTTGTCGGTGTTTTGTAACTCGGGAATATAGGTGCTCATCGGCTGGTAAATACTGATGTGCCCTTCTTCGTAGAGCTTCATGGCGGAGAGCGTACCTGCCGCTATTTTGGTAATAGAAGCGAGGTCAAAAATATCGTCTTTTTGAGTTTTGGTACGTTTAGAATAGGTGTGATGTCCGTAGGCACGATGAAAAACAATCTTATTATCTTTAGCCACTAACACGACACATCCGGGGGTGGCTTTGGTGGCGATTGCGTCTTTGGCCAGACCATCAATCTGGTTGAGGACCATACTGTTTAATCCTACACTTTCCGGAATATCGTAGCCAAAGCGAAAGAGCGGATTGGTGGTCACTCCATCGTTAAAGCGTGATCGTGGCGAAGCAGTTACGGGTAAGCGGCCATTGATGCCCGTGGCGCCAAAAATAGCCTGCGCGGCCGACTCCTGTACCATTTCATCGTCGTCGTACGCCAGCAAAATATTATTTAAATTATCAAAATATTCCAGACTATAAGGATTACCAAAAACGACTAGTAGCGTTTTATTTTGTTGTCCCAGTTTTTCTAAAAAATTTCGGGTGCTACTAGTGATGCCAAAATTTTTGGACGATCTGCTACTCATATCATGGAGGCTGACGATGACCAAGTCTTGCGACTTGAACTGTTTTAATAACCGGGTGCTTTGGCTGCTACTAATTTCTTTTCCAATATTTTTTTGTGTAAGGTCACCATACTTACCAAGGGTATTCTGAAAAGGAGTACGTGCGTTTTGTCCAATACTTAAGACGGTAATTTTTTTATTTTCAATATTTTCAACAGGAACAATTTGCTGGTCGTTGCGCACGAGGGTGAGCGAATTATCGATTAACTTTCTTTTTAGCACCTGAGCGGCGGGTGTGTTGAGGTCGGCGCGTAAATTGGTGGTGGCGACCCGCTGTGGTGTAGAGATTCCCAAGTCGTATTTTGCCCGTAAGACCCGGCGAACTTTTTCGTCTACCTGTGTAGTGGTTAATTCTCCGGAAGCGAGATAGTTTTTAATTTCTTTGAGGGCCGCTGGAACGTCTTGTGGCAATAATAAAATATCGTTACCAGCGATGAGGGCTTTGGCTTCTACTTCTCCATCGCGGTAATGTTTAGTGACGCCTTTCATACCTAATCCATCCGTAAAAATAAGTCCATCAAAACCGATTTCTTGTTTTAGAATTTCGGTGACGGCACGGGGAGAAAGTGTCGTAGGGCGATTGGTGGTAGGGTCGATAGCGGGAACGTGAAGGTGAGCAATCATCATACTCTGCATCCCGTGCTGTGCCAGTACCCGAAACGGAAACATTTCGATACTGTCCAGCCGTGCCATTCTGTGATTGATAACGGGCAGGTCATAGTGGGAATCAACGTTGGTATCACCGTGTCCGGGAAAATGTTTGGCGCAAGCCATTAAATTTCCATCCTGCATTCCTTTCATGTACATGTAGGATTTGGCGGCTACATTATAGCGATCTTCGCCGAAAGAACGGTAGTTGATAACGGGATTATCTTTGTTGTTATTAATGTCAACTACTGGAGCAAAATTGACGTGTACCCCGAGTCTTCGACATTCCCGGGCGACTTCCAGTCCCATGTCATAAAGTAGATTATTATTTTGAATAGCACCAAGTGCAAGGTTGTGTGGAAAGCTGATCGTAGAATTTTTCAGGCGCATCCCCAATCCCCATTCTGCGTCCATAGAAATGAGTAAAGGAACCTTGCTGAGTTGCTGGTATTTATTGGTTAACTCGGCTTGTTTTTCGGGCGTTCCCTGAAAAAAACAGAGGCCACCGACCTGATAATCGCGGACCAGTTTTGTTACTTTAGCAATATGATCGGGCCCTTTGTCGGAATGAGCACGGATCATAAAAAGTTGCGCAATCCGCTGATCTTCGGTTAAGGAATTAAAGGTGCTTTCTACCCATTCTTCGCGCGCATCGTTGGGTGGGGTAGTGGCGCTGAGGAAGAGGAGGGCGAGGAGGAGGATTATTGTAGGTTTCATGTTTTTAGTTGTATCAGTAGTTTAGTTAATTAGTTGTATCGGTAGTTTGGTTAATTGGTTGCATTGTGTAACCAGTGGATATTATTTCAAAATAAAGTCTATTGCTTTAACGTTTTTGGGAGGTATGGTATTATTGTAAACTTTTTGAGTTGTTTAGAGGGGGGTAACTCAAAACCCAACAACTCAAAACTTTCTTATTTCCCAATATTTGGATCAATGGCTCGTGCCTGTTGTAGATATCTCTGGCTATTTTCCGTATCTCCGGCGTACTGGTAAGCGGCGCTGAGGTTTAAGAGTGCCTGTGCGTTTTTGGGTTCTTTCTTTTGAGCTCTCTGGAAGTACTGAATAGCGACGGGGTGGTTACCACGGGTACCATTGAGGACGCCGAGGAGTCGTAGGATTTCGTATTCGTCGCCGCGCATTTCGAGGGCTTTGTTGAGGTATTTTTCGGCTTTGGCGTAGTCGCTTTTTTCTCCGTAAAATTTTCCGGCATCGCGGTAGGTGATACCGAGGTTATTGAAGGCATTGGAGTCGTTGGCGTCAATGGCGAGGGCCTGATTATAATATTGAATTGCTTGTTCGTATTCTTTTAGGTAATTAGAACTATTTCCTAACAACAAATAAGCAGCTTTATAATTGGGATGAACTTTTATGGCTTCTTTCAGGTGGACTTGTGCGGTCCGCAGCATCTCTGTTTCCTTGTTTTTATTTTCTGGTTTAGAGGACTGTGCGATCATTTCTCCGCCGACGGCGTTGCGGAGTTTTGCGCTATTTTTAGAGGTTTCGATATCGGTCGTAAACAAGGTGTAGTTGTCTTTCCAGGCCATATTCCGGACGACGGTTTTTATACCAAAAGAAACCGTGATAAAAGCGGTGATTCCCAATACTGCGGTCAATTTTGAAATATTGGTAATCGATTTTGGGGAGCTTAATTTTTTGGCCAACCGCCAGCCGAGTATTCCCAAAATAAAAGTAAATCCGACGGAAGGCATAAACATAAAGCGCTCGGACATATTTGTTCCGACGGGAAAAACAATATTGGAAATAATCGAGGTGGTCATCAGAAAAAATAGGATACCAAAACTAATTGGATCTTTTTTTCTTAAACCAATAATCGCATAGACCGTCATGGCGAGATAAGCGAGCAGACTGAAGATGACTTTTATATTTCCAAAACTCATGATCTCCACGTGGCGGGGATAATAATCGTGGGTCAGCGGATGTGGAAAAACGAGGAGCTGTAAATATTTTCCCAACGTAAAGATAATGGTCGCCATTTTTTCACCCAAAGAAAAATCAACGTACTGATTGCCTACTACTTTGATAAAAGGATTGTTCATCAACTCATTAGAATCATCTCCCAAATCTGCCCCTAAAATACTAAAGCGAATAATCAAAAATAAAACCGCCGCCCCAAAAAAAGGCAACGTCTTAACGGCAATTTTTCCCAATTTCGCATCCGTAAAAAACCAGTACATCAGCGGGACGACGCCCAGAAAGGTAATCGCATTTTCTTTCGACATTAAGGCGATAAAAAAGCAGACGAAGACCGCAATTTCCAGTGTGTTATTTTTTTTATAAAAAGCCATCAACGAATAATAGGCGGCGGCCAGGGCTCCCAGTAAAGTGAGAATTTCATCGCGGCCTTTGATGTTGGCGACGGCTTCGGTATGGAGAGGATGCGCGGCAAAAATAAGTGCTGCGATCAGGGCGACCGTAAAAGCGCGTAAATCGGAACGGCCCGGTCCCAATAAATTTAAGACCAATAAATAAACCAAAATTGTGGTAAGTCCGTAAAGCAGGATATTGACAAAGTGTCCCACAAATGGTCTGCCTTCGTACAAAGTATTTCCGTCCGCATCTTTGGCGATTTGACCCGTTTCGGTCCGTTTTACCTTTTTAAATAATTGCCATTCAATCGCAAACATAATGAGCGTAAAAGGCCGGTAACGACCACCGCTTACGAGTTTGTCTTTCCCTTCCACTTTGAAAAAGCCTTTAAACGTATCGTATTTCAGAATGCCGGGAATACCGCTGACTCCCTGCGTGGTGTACATATTATCGTAGATGACGATGGCGTCGTCTTGGGTGTATTCGTGCTTGAGGGTATTTCCATATAATAAAAAACAGAAAACCATTAACAGGGCAGCGACGATTTTTGAGGAAGGGATCGGACTGGCCGTTCCTGCGGAGACAGGATTTTTTTTAGAATTACGTTTCGGTTGATTTTTACCTTTAGGAGATTTTGCCATTATGTTTTTTTAAAAAATATCGAATATTGGATGTTCAATAACGAATATTCGAGACGGTACAAGCAAGTATGTCATTTGGCCATGCTCACCTTCTTTTCCTAAAGGAAGGCTTACGCGCTGACATACTTTATGAAACCGCTCTCAAATAACCAATCTTCCCTTCTATCGTAAAAGCGGTATTTTCCGAAGGTGAAAATATTGCTTTTTTTGAACTTTGACGACCGTGAGGCATTTTTTATGTTTTTTTTTAAGAAATAAACAGACCTTTACGAGGAGCGGTTATTTTTTAAATAGAAGTTGTTTAAAAACTCCCAAATTGCCTACGAGCTGATAAAATCCTCTAACTCGTCGCCTTTTTTCTCGTCAATAGCGCGGCTATTCACTCAAAAAAGAGGCTAGAGTTGAATAATTTTCTCTAGCTCTCGGCTGCTTTTGGAATTCTTAAACAACTTCAATAAATTTTGCCACGAAGGCGCTAAGTAACGGTCAAACAATAACTTCTCTATTTATGGCGGTATCTTTTGAATCAATACTTCGTTGAAAAGCCTCGTGATAGCGCGGCTATCCCTACGTTTTTCGCCTCGTCTTGATCCAAAATCTCCTCGCCAAAATACGTAACTTATTATTTGGCCGTTACTAAGGCACAAAGTTCTTTTAGCGCGGGTTTACTCTTTATATAAGAGGATTTTATTTTTGAGTCGAGCGGCCTGTTTAATTTATGTTGATAAAATCCTTTTCTAAAAATATATATTTATGACTTTACGTATGCTATTTCTATTTGTTTGCCTTTGGCAGGTCGGATTTATTTCTGGACAGCAAACCGTTGGATTATTTCAAAATAGTCCGGAGGCTGATAATGGCTATACGTTATTTAGCAGTGATCGAACGACTTATCTGATTGACAACTGCGGGGAGGTGGTGCATACCTGGCAGAGTGCTTATTTTGCGGGTAACTCATTGTACCTTTTGGAAAACGGGAACTTGTTGCGGACCGCACGGATTCCGGGAGATTTTAGCGGTGGTGGTATCGGTGGTCGGATTGAATTGTTTAGTTGGGAAGGAGACT
The DNA here is from genome assembly GCA_938015415.1 of uncultured Saprospiraceae bacterium. Lineage (GTDB taxonomy): Bacteria > Bacteroidota > Bacteroidia > Chitinophagales > Saprospiraceae > JALZUU01. The sequence goes on along the minus strand of CALLPK010000062.1, from coordinate 9,215 downwards.
TACTGTGGGCGTACGAACACGCGAGTTTTGACTATCACCATCACCATGATATTGAACCGTTGCCGAACGGAAATTTTTTGCTGGTCGCCTGGGAGCGGATGACGCCCGACGAGGCAATTGCAGCGGGTAGAAATACGGTAACGGTAACGGAAGATGGTATCTGGCCGGAGCAAATTGTGGAAATTGAAATGGTGGGAAATTCGGAAGCCAACTGGGTTTGGGAATGGCACCTGTGGGATCATCTGGTGCAGGATTTTGATGAGGCCAAAGAAAATTTTGGCGTGGCGGCGGATCATCCGGAACTGGTCGATTTTAATTATCCTCCGGGAAATAATCAGGCGGACTGGAATCACGTCAACGCCATCAGTTATAATGCGGAGCTGGATCAAATTGCAATCAGTGCGCACCGATTTAACGAAATCTGGATCATCGATCATAGTACGACGAGTGAGGAAGCCGCTGGCCACACGGGCGGTGATGCGGGCAGGGGAGGAGACCTGTTGTACCGCTGGGGAAATCCGTTGACTTACGATCGGGGGACGGGAATGGATCAGACTTTATTTCAGCAACACGATGTGCGTTGGTTGCCGGAGGGACATTCCTTTGCGGGGCAGTTGATGGTGTTTAATAATCAGAAGTTTGGGAATCAATCGGGTATTGATATTTGGGAGTCGCCGTTGAATCCGGACGGTACTTATAATTTAGAAAATGGAGCAGCTTACGGGCCTTCGGAACTTAGCTGGACCTATACGAATCCAGAATTGTTTTCTCCACGTATTTCCGGTGCGCAACCTTTGTCAAACAATAATGTTTTAATTTGTGAAGGTAATAGTGGAGCGTTTACGGAAGTTACGTTGGCTGGAGAAACGGTCTGGCGCTATATCAATCCGGTGAGTCGCATTTACGGCCCGTTGAGTCAGGGAGACGATTCGGCGGGGAATGATACGTTTCGGGCGACGCGCTACGGAGCGGACTACGGTGCCTTTGTGGGTAGAGACCTGACGCCGGGCGGGCCGATTGAGTTGAATCCGTTGGTGAGTGATTGTGAGATTTTTATGACGACGAGTGTGGCGGAAGAAAGTGTACCTGCGGATATTCGGATTGTCAATACTTTGGTGAACGGAAATTTATGGATTGAAAATTTAAATAACAGGGATTTGGAAGTAGAAGTGTATGATTTGTTGGGGAGCTTGGTGGTGCGGAAATTGTCTGGTGAATTGGAGGTGGACGTGGAGATGGAATTTTTGAATGGAGGTGTTTATTTTGTGCGGGTGAAGGATACGCGGAGTGGGGCGTGGTGGAATTTGGGGAAGGTGGTGGCCGTTTTATAAAAGAAAATCGATGGAACGATGGTTTGGTAAACCTTTTAAAAAAATACAAAAACTCAATACTAAAATTAGAAATAAAAAAGTAAAAAGATTAAGGTTTAGCAGGTTTGCTAAACCTTTTTTGCCGTGTTGGGCATCGTTAATAGAAAAAAATGGTGTTTTAATTAGTGCATTGTTGCGTTTGCTGATGTATTGTTAGGTTTACCAAACCTCTCTTCAATTGGTGAGGAGGTTTAGTAAACCGAGTAGGCTAAGGAATCGTTGACGAATCGAGTAACTCAAGATTTTTGAATAATACAAAAGGAATCAAATAATCAGAGCGCGGGGAGCAGCCACTCCCTTCGGGAGGCCTGGAGGTGAGAGGGGCAAAACAAAAAAAAGATGCCCACGCGCACCTCTAACTCCTAAAGGAGAACCCCGCCCGCGGACTCGCAAAAGGAGGGAAATCAGGTCTGCAATTGGACGAGTTGAAAACAGGCCTAAAGCTCAACGAGCTGATAAGAGAAAAAATAAAAGGAATCAAATAACCAGAGCGCGGGAAGCAGTCACTCCCTTCGGAAGGCTGGGAGGTGAGAAGGGCAAAACAAAAAAAATAGACACACAACTTGTCCTGGCTGCAAGTCATAGATCAAAAAATCTATAAATCACGATCTTTCCGATGCGCTTTATACCGTCCCTTCCCAAATTTCGTCCCGTTAAATTCCATTGTTGCTTTCAGTAAGTCCCGTTCCTCTTTTGGCAGTTTTTTAAAATTCTGACATTTTTCAGAACAACAATGATCATATTTCGCCGCACATTTTTTACACTGAATAAATAGAATATGGCAAGCCTCGTTGGCGCAGTTGATGTGCGTATCGCAGGCGTCTCCGCACTGGTGACAACGGGCGATGACCTCCTCGCTGATCCGTTCGCCCATCCGCTCGTCGAAGACAAAATTCTTTCCTTTAAATTTATTGGGCAATCCTTTTTCGTTGACCTGACGGGCATATTCGATGATACCGCCTTCGAGTTGAAAGACATTTTTAAAACCTCGATGTTTATAATACGCACTCGCTTTTTCGCAACGAATTCCGCCCGTGCAATACATCACAATATTTTTGTCCCGGTCTTCGGCCAGCATATCTTCGATGATGGGCAACGATTCGCGGAAGGTCTCCACGTCCGGCGTAATCGCTTTTTCAAAATGTCCTACCTCACTTTCGTAGTGGTTGCGCATATCGACAATTACCGTATTGGGATCATCCGTTAGTTCATTAAATTTTTCTGCATCTACGTGCGTCCCCCCGTCGGTAACGTCAAAAGTCTCATCGTTCAAACCATCCGCTACAATCTTGTCTCTGATCTTAATTTTTAATTTATAAAATGATTTACCGTTGTCTTCAATCGCAATATTTAAACGCACGCCATCTAAAAAATCAATTCCGTATAACTGCTCCTTAAACGCTTCAAATCTTTCTGTCAAAACGGAAATCTGCGCGTTGATTCCCTCGGTCGCTACGTACGCTCGGCCAAAAACGCCCAACTCCTGCCAATCCAGAAACAACTGATCCCGAAAAGCCTTCGGATCGGCAATCTTTGCATACTGATAAAAGGACAACGTTGTACGCGGATCGGTGCTCTTTTCCAGTTGCTCTTTTAAAACTTCCTTGTTGATTCGATTATAGAGTTTTCTTTTCATCTCCTTTGGAAATTAGTTAATTGGTGGTATCAGTTAATTAGTGGGATTGCTTTATAAAGTGTTTTGTCGCGCAGAGGCGCAGAGACACTTTATCGTGTAAATCTTCTATCGTGAAATCCTTCGGCATTAGACTTTATTTTTAATCAGAATTTTTTCCTTTTTTGAAATGGGACCGTTAATTGATCAATTTTTAAATCCATTCGGTACTTACTTCACTCCAACGCGATTGAAGAGGGCAAATAGCCAAAAGCCAATAGCTTTAAAAAACAAAGATATTAAAAACCCCACTTACAAACCAGCTTTTCCTTTCTCTACCTCCTCCAAAATCAATTCCTGATACCACACACTTAACTGTCTGGAGTGAGCACCATAATTACCCGCACCGATTACCCGGCCATCGATCTTGATAACCGGCGTGACCCCACCAAACGTTCCCGTCACGAAAGCTTCGTCCGCGCCATATACGTCGAAGAGCGAAAAGTTCTTTTCAAAAACCGGCATTCCGTGCCGACGGGCCACGCGCAGGATATTTCCGCGAGTGATCCCATTCATACAATATTGTCCCGTTGACGTCCAGAGTTCTCCATTTTTGATAATAAAAAAATTGGTGGCATTACAAGTCGAGACAAAGCCCTGTGTATCCAGCATCAGGGCCTCGTCCGCCCCCGCCTCAATGGCCTGAATCAACGCCTGCACCTCGTGGAGTTTGCTATGACAATTCAAGCGTGGATCGAGATAATCGGGCGAACCCCGGCGTACCGTACTGGTAAATAAGGTAATCCCTTTTTCCTTGGTGGTATTATCCGCTTTTTTATGCTCCGCAATGATAACCAGATTGGGACCACTGATGGTCAGGCGAGGATCCTGCGAAGGCGTTTTTTTAATCCCTCGGGTGATCATAAATCGAATGTGGACCTGATCGGTCATTTCGTTGATGCGTAAAGTTTCCCAAATTTTTTCGGTGAGGGCGGCCCGGTCCATTTTTAAATCCATGCCAATTGTCGCTGCTGCCTGAAATAAACGGTCGAGGTGTAAATCCAGAAATACGAGGACGCCATCGTACAGCCGGACCGCTTCCCAGATCCCGTCGCCCACCAGATACCCACTATCAAAAACAGAAATTTTTGCTTCGTTGCGGGGGAAAAATTCTCCGTTAATGTAGATTTTTACTTTTTCGTTGCGGGTGTCCGCGAGGGCATTATGAGTTCCGTGCATGGTTGATTATTAGGTATTATTACAAATAAGAATCGGATGATTGAACAAGTCAGCCATCCGATTACGAAGGTAATAATTTTATTTCAACTCGGCTGCAAGTTGAGAGGGGCCTTCAATGAAGGGTGTCTCTGGTTGTTCGCACCTCAATACTGAAGCAAGCCAATTCGCACATCCATTAATCTACGCATCAAAAAATCCACGCATCAAATCAATTTTTCACAAGCAGCGGAGCATCCAGGTATCCGACTTGTCCTGCGTAAATAACTTTTAACCAGCCATTGGAAGCGGCTTCTATTACGAGAATCCGGTCGTCGGAAGAAATCATTCTGAGGGATTTGGAGGAGGTACTAGGTTCGAGGTATAGTTTTGCTTTTTCCAGTAAGTGGAAATATTCTCCTTCCTTTTTAAGTTGAGCAATTTGGCGTTGGGAGAGACTGGTTGTTTTTTCGTTGACCAAAATCCGGCGATCAATAAATCCAGTATTGCCCCGGTAATAAATTTCCCACCAGTAGCCGAAAGATTTATCAATTATTTTTACCTCTTCGTTGGCTGCGATTTCCAGAATGATTTCCGAATGTGGTGACATACGAGCCCGGAGGATTGTATGTTGTGGGAGTCTGTAAAGCAGGGCGTTTTTAAAAACCTCGGATCTTGCGCCCAGGTTACTTTTATATTGACCAATGGGTTGTTTTTTATCCGCAATTTTACTGCTTACATAAGTCAGGTTTTTTCCTTCTACAAAACCGTGGTGTCCGTGGTACCTCACCTCCCACCAGTCATCCCCAAAGCTGTTCACTACTTTGACCATCGCTCCCGTTGGAAGCTCCGCTTTGACCGCCGATGATCCGGAACGGGTCGTATACATCGAGACGGCTTTTTTAGTTATATAGTCCGGCTTAGGATCGTAGAAATTTTCGACAATATCATGTGCCATGTTTTTCTTACGGGCGATTGGTTCCGCAGGAACATTGTTATGATTGAAGTATTTTAAATGACGACTTTCCACGTAACCGATCTGCTGATTATAATACACCTGCCAGTAAGTACCCATTCGAGCATCAATTACCTTAATCGGTGTTCCTTTTTCAATGGTTGCAACGGTTATTGCAGAAACAGACAGATCACTCTTCATGGTACATTTGCTGATGGTCGTATACACTGGTTTTTTATTGAAAACAGAAGCATCTTCGTCTCCGTTAAAATTTCCATTGTTCTGGTAGAGTGGATGATCATTGGGGTAAGCAGATTTATAATCTCCTCCCAGACTTTTGTAAATATTGATCATGCCAGGGTTGGACTCGGTTTGCGCGGATAAGTTGGTCCACTGAAAAAATATAATGGCGGTAATGCCTAACGCAGAAAATAAGCTATTCATATTATTGGGGTAAGTCGTTAATGAAGTTGTTAAACAACTCCAATAAGCGAAGTTATTGACGGATAGAAGGGTATTATTTGTTCACGTACTTATACTAATTATACTTCTTCAGATTTACATCAATTCAATCCAGGATTTCCAATCGTTTTGCTATCTGATCAATGGAGACGGGCTCAAAATTTATATCATAAGTATCGACCGTTTCGGTAACGGCTTGAATGGCCAGGTAGGGAATTTTGTTTTCGTACTTGAATGCTACAATCCAAAGCGGATAATCAGCAGGGATTTCTCTAAAAAGATAATTTGATTTTTGGAATTGTGCACCAAGGATAAAGTTTCCCTCTTTAGAAACCAGTTTGATATCCAGGTGTTGTTCCGGTGGTAAGTTGACGATCAAATCTCGACGGGATGCTTGCGTGAAATCCGGAATAGAATTTATGGTAGACCATCCCATACGGGTAATATTGTAGCTATAATATTTTAATTGTTCGTAGTTTATTTTTTCGTTACGGTAGTCCAGGGAAATATTTTTTAATAGTAATGCGGAGAGAATTACTTTTTCTCCTTCGGCAAATTTTTTTTCGATTTCGTTGGCCTTTTTTTGTTCTTCCAGGACTGCCTGATTTAGGTCTTTTAAATTATCTACTTCAAATAATTGGTAGAGGGATTGATTAATCACATTTGTCAGGATTTTAAGGTTGGGGATTTGATAACGATAGAAAAGTTTGCCCAATTTTTGGCAACCCTGTGAGAGGGACGAGTTGATCAGGTAATCTCTTTTTAATTCCTGTTCAGAATATTTGGATTTGCCCAAAAGGCTGAATTTATGGTTTTGTTTTATCCGTTCCTCCTGCATATCTATCGCACATTGATTGATCGCAGGTACACTAAAACTACCGGTCATACTAGTATTGTTGGCGGTCCAATTCATGGTGTTATCGGAGATGAACCGGTGTCCATCGTAGGGTTTGGTACCTAGTTCTAACTCTTTTTGTGGGATAAAAAGCAGGATGTCTTTACCTCTGGCCAGGGTGAGCGGAGTATCATCTATATGGGCGGTTACCAAAGTCATCCCCTGGGTTTGGAGTATTTGTCCGTTTGAAGTAGTGGATAGATTTTCCAGTACGATGTCAGAATTTTTGATTACTTCTTTTATTTCAATATTGATACATTCAGGAACGATAAAAGTATTTTCCAAGTCAAAAGAATTGGCTTTTATATAAATGAGTGTACCTCCCTTTGCCCGCAGACAAGTATCCCTTTGTGGATTTATGCAGAAGAACTGTCTTTCAGCGTTTAGCTGCTGATATAGTTTGTCAATCGGAATTTTTTCGATCTCAATCTTTGGCGCTTTTTCATGAAGTTGGTAATATACTGTTATGTCCACCCTGCGATTATGTCTTCTACCGGATTCATCATTATTAGAAAGTGCTGGACGAGCTTCTCCATAAGCAAGAATTTTGGTTTTTTCCGAAAGAATTCGATTTTCCATAAAATAATACTGTACCGCTTTGGCCCGGCGCTTGGAAAGTTTTTCGTTGGATGATTGTTCGCCCATTCCGTCGGCGTGACCGCTGATGACTATTTTGAAATCTGCGAAATTGTTTAAGTTGTTAATTATTTCATCCAGTACTACTTTATGCTCCTCCGTTATTTTAGCTTCCTGTACTTCAAAGAAAATTTCGGAATAAAGTGGGGTGTTTTGGGTGAAAATAGTATAAGGTATAAATAAGAACAAAAAGATTAGTAGGTGTGTTTTCATGGTGGAAAATTTAGAGAAGGAATCGAAGTTGTTTAAAAACTCCCAAATTGCCTGCGAGCTGATAAAATCCTCCAACTCGTTGCCTTTTTTCTCGTCAATAGCGCGGCTATTCACTCAAAAAAGAGGCTAGAGTTGAATAATTTTCTCTAGCTCTCGGCTGCTTTTGGAATTCTTAAACAACTTCATCTTTATTTCCCTTTATTTATAATTTTTAATAAACTGAAATTAGCTTTTAATTCCTCGGCAGAAAGCGCTTTAGGATACTTACAAAACATATTTATATATTCGACGGGAGGATTATTAAACCGGTCTTCTTTTCGAACGACGCAGGGTTCTTTTTTAGCAACCAAAAATAAAATATTTTCGTTGATTAATTCCTTGGTAAGTAGTGCCGCTGGAAGAAATTTTATATTTTTCTTAAAGGCAAAATTATTCTGTGGGTCTCGTTCGTTACCTAAGTAGAAATTATAATTTCCCCATCGGTTAAATTTATATTTTAGTGCTTGAACGAAGACTAATTTGCGGTTATCTAATCTATAAATCGACAATGTGGGCAGCTTTGGATTATCATTTTTACTTTTGATAAGAATCTCTGAAATCAGGTAGCGATTTCCTTTTCCTGCGCTTGTAAAATGTGCCTTCCGACCATATTTATCGTGGGTCCAACGTTGCCTTATTTCTACTTTTCTGAGTGATAAGGTCAGTGAGTCCAGGATCGTTACTTTTTGTTCAGCCAGCTCAAAAAAACGCGACTGAACGGCTTGATCTACTTTTTTGCTGGTCATCAGATCGATGGCTTTTAGATTGTAAATTTCTTTTTGTATAATTTTAGACAGCACGGAATCAGGGTTTTTGGCGAGGATCAATTCAAGTCTTCTCTGCGCCTCTTCGTAGTCTCCATTTTTTTTTAATTCCAAGGCCTGTCGTAGTTTCCACTCCGGACTATTTTCCATTTGCGCCAGCCTGATTCTGGTGGTTTCCAGATCTTTTTGTAACAGAAGATATTCTGGTGAATCCATCGGGTTATTACAGGCCGTGAAGAGCACCACGAATCCAAAAATTATTCCAACGTACTTATAGTTCATATTACCGAAATTTTGGTTATTTATTGCGGTAGGTTGCTCGCCTCATTGATGTGATTTACTAAAATAAGCGAATGACTTTGTTCATAAGTAAGGCGCTCTGGTATAGAATCGGTGACGGTAGGTTTAGTAATGGCCGGTATGGGTTTAGGGTGGGGCCGTGGTTGATTCGTTTTATTATTAAAAAAAGAAAGAAAGATCATCCAGGAAAAAACTAAAAAGGCTGCAGTGTGTGAATGGTTCGTTTTCATTTGATAAAATTTTACATGGTTTTGTGAAAATGACGATGAAAATATTTGCTCGCCAAATGATATAACGCTCTATCTCCATCAGAGTCTCCGTACATGAGGAAAGGAGGTAATTCTCCAGTCTGGAGATAAGCTTTCAGGCGATTTACTTTTTCGCTCCCCCGACAGTTTGGCGTCGCTAATCGTCCACTAAAGATTTGCTGATCAAAGAAAAATTTAGTTCCGATGAGCTCCACGCCCATTCTATCCGCAAAGGGTTTTACCCAGGTTTCTACGGAGGCGGTTACCAGAATAATCCGGTACCCTTGACGTCGTAATTCCTGGATCTTGTTCAGACCTGCGGGACGTAAAAGTGTATGAAAATGTTCTTCGCAATAAGCCCGGCTCCACGCTTCCAGGGTTTCCTTTTGGATTCCGCGAAATAGCCGACTCAATAGTTTTGTCTTTAGAATTTCGTTGTTTCTAAATCCCAATTTCATCAATATCAATTGCGGACTCAACAAAAATAATTCCCAGTACAGGCGCAG
>CALLPK010000061.1 GCA_938015415.1 uncultured Saprospiraceae bacterium | reverse complement strand
TTCGTAAGGCTTGAACACAACCGCATTATGACGTTTTTGCTTCTGCTTTTTCATACCTTAAGATACAAAATACAACCGCAAATCTGAAAAATTTAAATAAAAAAAACTGCCTCATAAGTTTTTACTTATGAGACAGCCTCTACGTTTTCCATTAAACGAATAAACGATTAAACAAATAAACACCCTCCTAATACTTCCCCTCCTTTCTATCCACCACCTCCTGCGTTCCAAGCCGAAAACGAACGGGTAATTTAGAAACCTTATCCAGTTTAACATCTAGTTTGCAAAAAATACCAATTTCGTGGTAGTTGTAAGCTCGTGGAGAGCGGTCGGGAGAAGGAATGTTCACGGATTGCCATTGTCGGGGCGTTCTGAGAGGTGAAAACTGATTGTGGTTGGTAGTCTGGCCCAGCGTTGGAATCCAGTCGGGAATCACCACGGCCAAAGCTACGGGGAACTGATTTTGAAAACGTATAAAGCTACCATCCTCTTGTCCATTTAAATTGGGAAATACCAACCAGGAGAGTAAGAAAAAAAGTATTCCTTTTTTATTCAAAGACATCTTCTGCCTTTTGTTTTTTACTGCCTTCGTACATTTCATACTTCACAAATTTACATTCCAGTTTGCCATTAAATAATGTCATCTTCCTGGAGGTCCGTAATCCAACTTTTTTGATGCCGTCCATACTGGAGGTGATGAGCCACGCACTAAAGCCGGCATATTTTTTCTTGAGGGTATCACCGATGATTTCGTAAAATTCCTCAATATCGTCTTCCTCTAATCGTTCGTCGTAAGGTGGATTCATGATGATCGTCCCCGGTGCCGGTGGTGCCTCCAGTCGCTCGAATCGTTTTCTGTTTACCTCAATTTTTCCGGTCAGTCCGGCTGCTTCGATATTCTGTTCTGTCTTACGAACACAGCCCAGATTTTTGTCCCAACCTAAAATCGGGTAGGGGTGTTCTACGATATGATCATCCGCCTGTTTTTTTACTTTTTCCCACAATTCTTCGTCGTATTCATTCCAGTTCATAAACGCAAAATGCGTGCGCAGGCGATTAGGCGGAATATGGTTTGCGTACATGGCTGCTTCGATCAATAAAGTTCCGGAACCACACATTGGGTCCATTAGTAAACCTTCTTTGTCCCAGCCTGAAAGTAGGATCATACCGGCAGCCAGTACTTCATTGATCGGCGCGTCTACCGAAGCAACGCGGTAACCTCTCTTGTGCAGCGATTCGCCCGTACTATCAATCGAAACGTTTACTTGCTCATCGTGGATATAAATATACACCCCTAAATGCGGATTGTAAACGCGAACGTTGGGTCGTTTCTTATGTTTTTCCCGAAATTGGTCCACAATCGCGTCTTTTGTCTTGAGGGCGATATACTTGCTGTGGTTAAAGGTCTTGGAAGCGGTTACAGCATCGACGGCGAGGGTCTGTTTGACCGTCATATATTGTTCCCAGTCGATTGCTTTGATCTTATCGTAAAATTCGTCTTCGTTGCGAGCCTTAAAATTAGCGATCGGCATCAGAATACGGATGGCCGTTCTTAGTTCAAGATTGGCGCGGTACATCAACTTGAGGTCTCCTTCAAAAGCAACCGCTCTTTTTCGTTCTTCAATTTTGTTAGCCCCCAGCTGACGGAGTTCTTCGGCGAGTACTGCTTCGAATCCGTGGAGTGTTTTTGCGAGTAGTTGCATAGTAGGAATAAATGGATTGATCAAATGTTTTGGCAAAGTTACGCAAATATGAGGGGTTCAAGGAATTAGAAAAAAAATTACGATCTTGGCGGAAATTAGAATTTCTAATCTATGAAAAACGAAAAAAAATTTATCTCTCTACTTTCAGATTATGGGTTTAAAGTCGCTTTTGCGGACGAAACAAATTCTCTATTTTTAAGGAAGGCACTTCAGGCACTAATTCAAAGTAAAAGGCGGATTAAACGCGTTCAGATTTTACGGAATGAATTTGCCGGAATCACAGAAGAAGCAAGAGGAGGACTCTATGATTTACTTTGTGTCGATGAAAAAAACAGAACTTTTATTGTGGAAATGCAGTTAGGTTATTACAAGCACTTTATGCAAAGAGCGAAATTTTACGCTTTTCAAAGGTTTAACACTTTGGTAGAAAGGGGAAATTATAAGTTTGAAAACCTTGATCAAATTTACTGTATTGGCTTTTTAGCTAAAGGAATATTCCCAAAATCAAGTGAGTATTATCATTTTGGTAGGTTAAAAAACCAAAAAGGAGAAGAATTAGATGATCAAATCACCCATATTATCGTAGAAATTAATAAATTTGAAAAGAAAGAAAATGAAATTAAATCGGATTTAGATAAACTCATTTATATCATGAAGAACTTGGAAAATATTGAAGGGGTGGACCAATTACCAAAATTCTTAACCGAAGATTGGATTGAACAGGCCATGAAAAAATTGGATAAGAGCAAAATGACTCCTGAACAACGAATGCATTATGAAATGATGATGGCCAGAAACGCTTCTATTATTTCAATGAGACAAGAAGAAGATCGGGAAAATGCTGAGAAGTTAACCAAGGAAGTAACTAGTGAAGTAACCAAGGAAGTAACCAAGGAAGTAACCAAGAAGGTTTCCAAAGAGGTGACTATGAAGATGGCCAAAAAAATGAAAAAAGATGGGGAACCAATTGAGAAGATTGCTAAATATACAAACCTCACAATTAAAGAAATTGAAGATTTATAATAGAAGAGGATTTACGCAAATTAAACGCCTATTATTCAGATGAATTTCTATTAGAACACCGAAAAGCGTAGCGATGGAAGCTTACGAAAATAACTAACAATACCCCTCAACGTAAATTACGAAAGCAGAGACATTGAAGCTGTTTAAGAATGTTCACAGAAGGTGAGGATAAGTGCTTGATTGTCAAGATGAAGCAAATTTTGAGGTTCGTAGCCAAAGCTACGGTGCCGAAAAATTTGTGAAGTATTGGCATTCAATGACTTAAACCGTAACCATTGTGCTTCATTTTTAAACAGCTTCATTACTAATTATCCATTAAAAAATTATTAATTACGCTACCCCCTACGTCTGCAAAACCCCCACATTAAACTTCTCCACCTCCCCATTATTCGCCGCCTCAATTCCCATCGAAATCACCCGACGCGTCTCCCTTGGATCAATAATCGCATCCACCCAAAGTCGCGACGCTGCGTAGTACGCCGTCGTCTGTTCGTCGTATCGGTCCTTAATTTTCTTGAACACCTCCGTCTCTTTTTCCGGATCGAGTACTTCCCCTTTTCGCTTCATTGCCGAAACCTGAATCTGCGTTATAACTTTTGCCGCCTGTGAACCACCCATCACCGCAATCTTCGCGGTCGGCCAGGCCACAATTAACCGTGGGTCGTACGCTTTTCCGCACATCGCATAATTACCCGCACCGTAGGAATTACCCATCACAATCGTAAATTTTGGAACGGTAGAATTGCTCACCGCATTCACCATTTTTGCCCCGTCCTTGATGATTCCACCGTGCTCAGATCGTTTACCAACCATAAAGCCAGTAACGTCGTGACAAAAAACCAACGGTATTTTTTTCTGGTTACAATTCATAATAAACCGCGCCGCTTTATCCGCAGAATCGGAATAAATTACGCCCCCAAATTGCATCTCTCCCGTTTTGGTTTTGACCACCTCACGGCCGTTGGCAACGATACCAACCGCCCAGCCGTCAATCCTGGCAGTGGCACAAATAATGGTCTGGCCGTAGCCTTTTTTATATTCTGTCAACTTGCTGTCATCCACAATCGCTTTGAGAATTTCACGGGTATCGTAAGGTTTGGTCGGTAGTTCCGGAAAGGTGGAAAGGATATGATCTGCCGAAAGTTTAGGTGCTTTGGATTCAATACGGCTAAAGCCAGCTTTGGGAAACTCGCCAATCTGGCCAACCAACGTACGGATTGTTTCCAGACAGGTTTTGTCGTCGGGCATTTTATAATCGGTCACGCCGGAAATTTCCGTTTGGGTCGTAGCACCCCCCAAGGTTTCCTTATCTACTTCTTCCCCGATCGCCGCTTTTACCAGGTAGGGACCCGCCAAAAAGATCGAACCTGTTCCTTCAACAATCAACGCTTCGTCCGACATGATCGGTAGATAAGCACCGCCCGCTACGCAGCTACCCATGATGGCCGCAATCTGAGGAATCCCCATACTGCTCATTTTGGCATTGTTGCGGAACATTCGGCCGAAGTGTTCTTTATCGGGAAATATCTCGTCTTGCATTGGTAAAAATACCCCGGCACTATCGACTAAATAAATTATCGGCAATCGGTTTTCCATCGCGATTTCCTGCGCGCGAAGATTTTTTTTACCCGTAATGGGAAACCAAGCACCCGCTTTGACGGTCGCATCATTGGCGACGATCATACACTGCCGACCGTTGATATATCCGATTCCGGTGATGACGCCTCCAGCCGGACAGCCTCCGTGTTCTTTATACATTTCGTATCCGGCGAAGGCCCCAATTTCCAGAAATTCTGATTTTTTATCGAGCAGAGCAGCTACGCGTTCGCGCGCGGTCATTTTTCCTTTTTCGTGCTGTCGGGCAATCTTCTTTTCTCCACCACCCAATTTGATCTTTTCGAGTCGTCGTTGCCAGCGGGAGATCGCCAGGAGCATTGCATCTTCGTTCCTACTTTTTTCTATATCTATTTTTTTAGCCATGTTGTATTTTTTTATAGAAGGCTAAGGTAATAAAAATGAGGGAAATTAGGGAGTTACCACGTTTACTAAACCTACACTAAAATATGTGGATAGGTTTAGTAAACGTTCAACGTTCAATAAACAAAGATGAAAACTGTCCACAATTTTGTGTCACTTTTTGTCTAATGCTCTAAGTCAGCCGAGACCAGTTAACTGGCAATCTTAAAATCGTAAACTTAATCCCACCAGAATATTTCTACCCGCCTGCGGATAAAATCCAGTTAAATTATAAGTACTGGTATTCGCATCTTCCAGTCGGGTATACGGATCGTCAGGACGACCATCATAGCCAGCCGAACGGTAGCGATACGTCCAGGCGTTAGAAGAAAATCTGGCATCCCAGAGATTGCGGAGCAGCACGGTCAAACGAATATTCTCAAAAGGTCCAGCAGCGATGAGGTCGTAGGATAAACGCAAATCACTGAAAAAATAGGAGGGGAGCATCGTATTTTCGTTACTGGTATTATCAATAAACTGATCGCCGACGTATTTATTCATCAGACCAATAACCAGACTTTGCTGGTCATTTTTATTCAAAAAATCATAACTCAATTCTGCTCCGGCAATTGCATTAGGAGAGAGGGCGAGGTCCGTATTTTCTAACTTGTTTTCATCTTGAAGTCCCGTATCCCAATTGTCAATAAATTCCGTAAAAGACTTTATTTTATTTTGACTTAGCGTCAAATTTCCATTCAATTGTAAGCCACGGATAATCGCAATGGCTCCTTCCAATTCTATCCCTAATCGGTAACTATCCGCTACGTTACGGCGGGTATATTCGCCCACGTCGTTTATTTGTCCGGTGATGGCGAGTTGATTTTTATAATCCATTAAATAACCGTTGATGCCCGCAAATCCGCGCTTCCCGGTGAAGCGGTATCCGATTTCGGTATTGTATAAAGTTTCGTGGGTCGGACGATCCGCCGGAGAGGATTCGGTGTAGTCGGAACGGTTGGGTTCCCGGTTGGCGACCGCAAAACTGGCGTATAATCGTTGTCCTGATTTTGGGGTATAAACCAATCCGAATTTTGGATTAAAAAAGTTGAGTTGATCGTCCTGGGTTACATTGGTTCCATCATTATCGAATCCTACAAATTCGTAATCGACGCGTCGGTATTGTAAATCGAGATAACCATTCAGTTTTTCCGTCAGTTGATAATTGACCTTTCCGAAAATATTAAAATCTGTTTTTGTCGCATCGTTGTCGTAATACCGGGGAGCGTTTTTCAGGTCTCCCGTCGGGACCGACCAGATTGCTTCGCCGTAATGTCCGCCTAGATACTGATTCAAAGCACCTCCCAAAGTAAATTGTGTTTTCTGGTCCGTACTCAAATAATTAAGTGCGTAGGTAGCACCGTAAAAATGATTGTCTAACCAGCGGCGGCGAACTACATCTGATAGGATATTTGGATCTTCGGTCACTAGATAATCAATCAAATCTTCGTCTCCTTTATATTGTTCAAAAAAACCAAGACCACGGGTATAGTGAAAATTAATATCCGCGTTCCACCGTGAATTAATTTTGCGATTATAAAGTAGTTGAAAATGTGTTTGGGTATAATCATCTACTTCGTTATCGTGCGGTTCCCCGTCTATTTTTTCGGTTCCGGCCGTATTAAAACTGCGGAGGCTGTCAGTGTCAATAAATTGTGCAGGAACCCCATTCCAGGCCTGATAAGTGACCTCGTGACCGGAAAATACGTTGAGCCGTAAAGACTGTTTATCGCCAAGATAAGCACCCGAAACGTAAAAAGAATGCAACCTGGCCTCAGCCCGATCAATAAAACCATCAGAAGTGATTCTGGAAAGTCTTCCGTCCACTACGAATTTATTGTTTAGTAATCCAGTACTGGCGTTGATATTATGTTTGAGCGTTCCAAAAGAGCCGATAGAATTGTTGATTTCCACGAAGGGTTCAGGGTTAAGACGGGTGGTGTTAAGATTGATACTGGCACCGAAAGCACCCGCACCGTTGGTAGAAGTTCCGACGCCCCGCTGAATTTGAATTTGGTTGGTCGAGGTCGCAAAGTCGGGCAAATCTACCCAGAAAACGCCCTGAGATTCCGCGTCGTTGAGCGGGATACCGTTGATGCTGACGTTGGTGCGGCTGGGGTCACTACCGCGTATTCTGATCCCGGTATAGCCGATTCCCGTTCCGGCATCCGACGTAACTACCGTAGAAGGTGTCCAGCGTAAAAGGTAGGGTACATCCTGGCCGAGGTTACGTTCCTGAATTTCTTCCGCGTCCAGATTGGTGTAAGTGATGGGCGTTTTTTCGTTGGCCCAGTTGCCGTTCACTTCGATTAGCGGCATATCAAAATTTGCTTCGATCAGCTTAATGGTTATCTCCGTAGTGGCCTTGGTTAATTTAACTGTTTCGATAACCGTTTCATAACCCAAATAACTGGCTCGTATTTGATAAGTAGCTTTATCCAGTTTTTGGAAAATAAAAAAACCATCCGTTCCCGTAATGGCTCCTTTGTTGGTGGTCAGTACTTCGACGGTAGCACCGGGTATGGAAATTCCATTTTGGTCCACAATATTACCAATCAAAGTATACTGAGCAGATAAAGCAAAAGTGTAAAATAAACTGACAATTAAAAGTATAATTTTGTGCATTACTAAGGGGTTAATCCTGGTTTAGAGCCAGGATAGGGTTATTAAAAAATGTGGGACTGTTCCCTAAAGTTTCCTTTAGGAATTACAAGGTGCGGGATGCAAAATGACACACTTATTCGCACAGTCTAAAAAATGCACTTCTGGAGAAACGAGGAAGGGTTAAGATGTATTCAAAACATCCACCGTGTAGTTGGTAGGAACTATTCCCTTCCCGGCATTATCTGGGCAGGTTCAATGGGTATAATCTCAGCCTTGTCGGCACCCCAGTAAGTGTTAGATTTAATCAAATCTGGTGCAAATATACGGTTATTGATAGGATATTAAATGAGTTGTTTAAAAATTTTTACAGAAAGTGAGGATAATTGCCTGCTGTCAGGCAGATGGGATTTATTTTAAACTGTTTCTATAGTTGAGACAAGCCAATTCTAATTTTTTTGTAAAAATTTTTATCCGTGGGATCTATTTCTAAATAGGGTTGTTGATATTGACGGAGTTTGTTTCGGTAGATGTGGAAGAGGCGATTTCGGTCATTAGGATTTTCCCGTTGTGGATCATAAGTCCAGGGGAGGGTGGGTTGGAGCAAAAAATAAAGATCTGTTTGTTGTTGAGCAAAGGCTTCCGAAATACGAGGATCAACGCTTTCGTATTTTTCTTCACTCCAGATCAGAATAGTCAGTAGGTCGGTATCACAAACCAGATAATGAGGAGTGTTTTCGGCAATTTTTTCTTCGGCGAGTAATTGACCCTGAGCTATTTTCCAAAGATCGGACTTTTTGTAGGGGCGCTTTAACTGATCGAGGTACGTACGCGCATATTCGCTGACTAGGGGCGCGTTAAAATCCATAGCCAGGCGTTGGGCAATAGTGGTTTTACCGGAAGATTCGGGACCGGTGAAGACGATTTTTTTCATAGAAGTGGTAAGGTAAATAATTTTGAGAATATTAAAATTCTATTTACAGGCCTGTTCTACAAGTTTGAATTTGCTAGGTAGATAAAAATGGACTTTCGATCAGCCTTTAAACATGTTATTGTGAAGCTAACGGCCAATTGCTAATTGTCAATAGCCTTCTATCACAGTTTCTAAAAAAATAAATATCTTTATAAAATAAAAAATAACTCACATGCACGATATCGAACCACATTTTAAGTGGCGCAATAAATACATCGCCGCTGAAGACGAAAATTCTCCTTTTTACGGGCGGACCTACGACGAATTTTCTTTTTCTCAAAAAATATACAATTATTATATCCATCCCCAATGGGATCATTTTGGTTCGGAAACCTTATATGCTAAAATCCTTTTTGCAGACTATGAAGATGGGTTTGCCGCCATTGAACTGCTGGGCGAATGGAACGACGTCATTCACAACGATATCATGTGGGTCAAGCGGGAGATCGTTGATCAATTGGCGCACCATGGCGTGCATAAGTTTATGTTTATCATGGAAAATGTCCTGAATTTTCACGGTGATGAAGATGCTTACTACGAAGAATGGTACGACGATGTGGCGGATGAAGAGGGCTGGATTTGTATGATCAACGTCCAGGAACACGTGGCCCAGGAAATGTCTGACACACAGTTACATTATTATCTTAACTTTGGCGATCGGTATAATAATATCAACTGGCGAACGCAGAAGCCCGAAAATCTGCGATTGCTGATGGAAGCGCTCATTCATGGGGACGTCAAACTATTAGAAAACTAAACTGATTATTGGAGATTTGCGGGTTTGAGGCTACTCCTTTAGGAGGCCGGGAGGTAGAAAAGGGAAAAAATATCCAATCATCAGAAAACAAAATTTTAATGCATAAATCAGGCTTCGTAAATATTGTTGGTCGTCCCAACGTAGGTAAATCCACACTGATGAATATCATGGTGGGCGAAAAAATGTCCATCATTACCAATAAGCCACAGACCACCCGGCACCGGATTATCGGAATCGTCAGTACGCCCGATTCCCAGATTGTCTTTTCGGATACCCCCGGAATTATTTCTGATCCGGCTTACAAGATGCAGGAAGCGATGAACCGTTTTGTTGCTTCTACTTTTGAAGATGCGGACGTGATGCTGTTTGTAACGGATACGGAAGAAAGGTATGAAAAGGATGATCCAATTATTACGAGACTGCAAAGAGTTAAAATTCCACTTTTTCTATTAATCAATAAAACGGATCTCAGCACGCCTGATAAAATAATTGAACTGATCCAGTGGTGGAACAACTTGATCTCTTTCAAAGAGACGATCCCGATTTCTGCTTTGAATAAAAAAAATGTCGATACCGTACTAAAATTAATCGTAGATAACCTGCCGGAAGGCCCCGTTTATTATCCAAAAGATCAACTGACCGATCGTAACGAACGGTTTTTTATCAGCGAAATTATCCGTGAAAAAATACTCTTGTTCTATCATCAGGAAATTCCCTACTCCTGCGAGGTGATTGTCGATAGTTTTAAAAATACCGTCACCAAAAATAATGAACCCATCGTCCGGATTGCGGCCACGATTTTTGTCGCCCGGGAATCCCAAAAAAATATCCTCATCGGTAAAGGGGGCGCGGCGATTAAAAGACTCGGCGCGAGTGCCCGAAAAGACATGGAGAATTGGCTGGAATCAAAGGTGTTTCTGGAAATGCACGTAAAAGTAAAGAGCAACTGGCGGGATGACGACCGGATGCTGAAGCATTTTGGCTACTAATGGATGTGCGGATTATTTGGTTAGTAGATGTGCGGATTTTTGCATATTCGATAATCCGCACATCAAATAATCCGCATATCCGCACATCAAAATAAACGTATCTTTGCACCTCAAACGCACTCAAATTACCTCAAAAGTGCCTCAAAGAATAAAATCATGGGAAATATTGTAGCTATAGTAGGACGACCGAACGTCGGAAAATCCACCCTTTATAATCGCCTGATCGGCGAAAGACAAGCCATTATCGATGATGAAAGCGGAGTAACCCGGGATCGAAAATATGGGATGAGCGAGTGGAATGGGAAAAAATTTACCGTTATTGATACGGGAGGATTCGTGCATGGATCCGATGATGTATTTGAGTCTGCGATCCGGTCTCAGGTTCGGGTGGCCATTGACGAGGCGACTCTGATGATCTTTTTAGTGGACGTGACGACGGGTATTACGGACCTGGATGAGGAAGTGGCGCAGTTGCTCCGTAAGACCGAAAAGCCAGTGATTCTGGTGGTCAACAAAGTAGATAATAACCGCCGAATGCTCGAAGCGAACGAATTTTGGAGCATGGGGTTTGAACACACGCATTTTCTTTCTTCATTGACGGGGAGCGGTACCGGAGAGGTGCTGGATCTGGTTACCGAATTGATTCAGGATGATCCGCCGCTGGAATTAGATATTCCTAAATTTGCCATTCTTGGTCAACCCAACGTCGGAAAATCTTCCTTAGCCAATGCTTTGCTCGGCGAAGAGCGGAACATCGTAACGGATATTGCCGGGACCACGCGGGATTCTATTCACTCGCGCTACCAAAAATTTGATAAAGATTTTTTGATTATTGATACGGCGGGGATGCGTAAAAAAGCACGGGTCCACGAAGATATAGAGTTTTATTCCGTCATGCGGGCCATCAAAGCGATGGAAGAAGCCGATGTTTGTATTTTGATGATTGATGCACAAACGGGAATGGAAGCGCAGGATATGAGTATCTTTTCGCTGGCGCTGAAGAGAAATAAAGGGGTCGTGATTTTGGTTAATAAATGGGATTTGGTAGAAAAAGAAACCAATACGGCCAGAGATTACGAACTGGAGCTGCGCGCCAAAATTGCTCCTTTTAATGATGTACCCATCGTTTTTACTTCGGTGGTCAACAAGCAGCGAATCCTGAAGTCTATTGAAGTTGCACTGGAAGTGTACGAAAACCGAAACCGTAAAATTAAAACCTCTGCCCTCAACGATTTTATGCTGGAAGCCATCGATAGAAATCCACCGCCATCTAACCGGGGACGATTTGCTAAAATCAAATTTATCACCCAATTGCCTACGTACTATCCGGCCTTTGCTTTTTTCTGTAATAACCCAAAATACATTAAAACGGATTATAAAAATTTCCTCGAAAATCAACTACGAAAAGAGTTTAATTTTACCGGTGTACCGATCGGAATCTTTTTCCGTCAAAAATAGAGCGATTCGATAAAAAAGAAATTAAGACCACAAACCCATAAAGAAATCAAGCCAGAAAGGCGTAGTGACTTAGGTTCTTTATGCCAATTTATTTTTGTTTTGAAATTAGAAGTTTTAGGCACAATAACTGCCATATTAAAGGTATAGTCATGGCTTTTTCTGGCTATAATAGCTGAATATAAACAGAAAATCAGCAATTTTACGAATACAAATTAAGTATAATGACAATTACTGAAACTCATATTGAGGGACTTAAAATCATCGAACCTCGTGTATTTGGGGATGATCGTGGCTATTTTTACGAATCCTATAATGCGCAGACGTTTAAAGCGGCTGGTATCGAAAATGACTTTGTACAAGACAATCAGTCTGCTTCTGTCAAGGGCGTTTTACGGGGTCTGCATTATCAGCGCCCGCCCTTTGCCCAGGCAAAACTAGTTCGGGTACTATCAGGTGAAGTGCTGGATGTAGCCGTTGATATTCGCGAAGGATCGCCTACCTACGGACAATGGCACAGTGTGCGGCTGAGTGGTGAAAACAAAAAACAATTTTTTATTCCCAGAGGTTTTGCACACGGTTTTCTGACCCTGAGCGAGCACGCGGTTTTTGCTTACAAGTGCGATAATTTTTACAATAAAGAAAGTGAAGGCGGTTTGCGCTATGATGACCCAACCGTTGGAATTGACTGGGAAGTAGCCGTTAAAAATGTATTATTATCCGAAAAAGATGTCATTCTGCCAACCCTCGGAAATCATCTGAAATTTGTAGATTTTACCGCAAGCGTTGAGAAATAATTTTTCTAAAATATTTAAAACGTCAAAACGTCAAAACGTAGGAACAAGGCATTGCCTTGTTCCTACGTTTTGACAATTCAACAATTCAATAATAAAAAATGAAAAACATCCTCGTCACCGGTGCCAACGGCCAGGTAGGTTCTGAACTAAAAGCACTCGCTGCGCAGTATCCCGATTTTAGTTTTGATTTTGTCGATAAAGAAGAACTGGATATCACTCAAGAAGCAGCAGTTATGGCTTATTTTGAAAATAAAAGATTTGCGTATTGTCTGAGTTGTGCCGCTTATACTGCTGTGGACAAAGCTGAAGAACAAAAAGACACGGCCATGCTTGTCAATACAGTCGGTGCCAAAAATCTGGCGTTGGCAGCCCAAAAAACAGGTGGACGGATACTACATCTTTCGACTGATTATGTTTATCACAACAGTCAGAATACACCTTTTTTAGAGACAGATGAGACCAGTCCGCAGGGCATTTACGCCGAATCCAAGTTGGCTGGAGACCGAACAGTTTTAAATATCAATCCAAAAAATCTGGTCATCAGAACCTCGTGGGTATATTCTGCTTTCGGAAATAATTTTGTTAAAACCATGTTGCGTTTGGGCGCGGATCGGGATAAGCTAACCGTTATTTTTGATCAAATCGGGACACCGACTTACGCGTACGATCTGGCAAAGGCGATGTTGGATATTTTAGTGAAAATTGAAAATAAAACGGTAGCCGCTGATAGCATTGGTGGCGTATACCACTACAGCAACGAAGGTGTTACTTCCTGGTACGATTTTGCCACCGCTATTTTTAGATTAGAAAATATCAATTGTCACGTCTCACCAATCGAAACGAAAGACTATCCAACGGCGGCCAAACGACCGCATTTTAGTTTATTGAATAAAGCTAAGATTAAAAAAGAATTTGGCCTGGAAATTCCGCACTGGGAAGCGAGTCTGGAGCAATGCCTGAAGGTGTTGCGGGTGAATTCCTAGCAGGAAATTTTGGTCGATTGCTTAAGTAATTAGAATATGGGTCATCCCGAATTATTTATATAAAAGTAATTAGCTTGTTGGCCTGTTCGCTGGTTGACCAGTTAGCCCTCGTTTTACGAAAAAAGAGGGCTAACTAGCTAAAAGCCAATCGGCGAAACACCTAAAAATCCAGTTTCAAGTGTAAATCACCATTTTGAATCTTAATAACAAAATTCGGGATGATTCATGTTTGGCTACTCCTTGTCCTTATCTTTCTTCTTTTCTTTTCCTAAAATACTTTTGATAAAATTCATAATCGCTTTCCATAAATCCATAATGAAAGGGGTTTAGTTAGTTATGATTCGCATTCGCTAAAGGGTTAACGACTTTTGCTAGTCAAATGTAAATAAAATCAGCAAGTTTCCCATCTATTTTGAAAAAGCCCATAATTTTACGATTTTACACCATCTTTTACCAGATTAAACAAACACTTCTATGAAAAACGCGAAAATTGCTGGAATCGGTTACTACGTCCCGGAAAAAATTGTTACCAATAACGACCTGACTAAAGTTATGGATACCTCGGATGAGTGGATTCAGGAACGAACGGGTATCAAAGAACGTCGCTACGCGGAAAAGCATAAAGAATCGACCTCCACGCTCGGTGTTAAGGCGGCTGAAATTGCCATCGAACGAGCCGGAATTACTGCGGCGGACGTAGATTTCATCATTTTTGCGACCCTTAGCCCGGATTATTATTTCCCGGGTTGTGCGGTTTTACTGCAGCGACAGATGGGAATTCAGGGAATCGGAGCGCTGGACATTCGTAACCAGTGCAGTGGCTTTGTCTATGGATTGAGTATTGCCGATCAGTTTGTTAAAACGGGGATGTATAAAAATGTATTGCTCGTTGGATCTGAGGTGCATTCGTTTGGGTTGGATTTTTCTACTAAAGGAAGAAATGTAACGGTGATTTTTGGAGATGGAGCGGGTGCCGTGGTGCTCCAGCCAACCGACGATAAAAAATCAGGGATCCTTTCTACGCACCTCCATGCCGATGGTGACTACGCCGAAAAACTAGCCTATCTAAATCCCGGTTGCCACGGTGGTGTGCATTTGGGGACGGAAGAATTCGGGTATCCTGATCAGGAATTTGGTGGTGCTTATCTGACCGAAAAAATGTGGCAGGACGAACAGTATTATCCCAACATGGAAGGCCAGGCAGTCTTTAAGATGGCGGTCCAGAAATTTCCCGAAGTGATCATGGAAGCGCTCCAAACCAATGGACTCGAAACCAAAGATGTCGATATGTTAATCCCTCATCAGGCGAATTTGCGCATCAGCCAGTTTGTCCAAAAACGGCTCGGATTGCGCGATGATCAGGTCTGGAATAATATTCAAAAATATGGAAATACCACGGCGGCTTCCATTCCTATCGCACTCTGCGAAGCCTGGGAAGCTGGGAAGGTTAAAGACGGGGATTTGGTTTGTATGGCGGCCTTTGGTAGTGGATTTACCTGGGGATCGGCGTTGATCAGGTGGTAACGTGTTGATGTGCGGATGTGTGAATGTGCGGATTTTTTGATTAGGTAATTTATTTAATCAATGTTTAGAATTCCCCGTACCCTTGGGTCGGGGTAGTTCACTCCGTGGAATAAATGGATTTTCATTGCCATTCCTATTTTCCAATCAATATATGATATTCTTCCGGTATTTGGACGCCCTGAAAATGGTTGGTCAAACCATAAAGCAGGATGATAGTGAGAATAAAGCCTAGTGCAAGAATTATTTTTGCCTGGGTTTTGGGCGTTATGTTTAAAATATTTATTCGCATCTTTTTGTAGTGAATAGAAGCGATATGACCAAAAAAAGAAAAGATGGCCAATCCGTAATACGGAATGAAAAACAGATTTAAGGGGAAGGTATTTAAGCCGGCAACGCCAAAATAAAAATTGGTGTCAAGGTGTAAAACATATCGTCCAGCTAAAACAGCACTCAGATGAATGATAAAAAAAAGTGCTAAATAAAGACCCGTCCAGATTTGTAGTTTGTCAAATCCTCTCTTAGCTGATTTTCTATTTTTTCTGAATAATTTAAATCCCGAAATAATTTGAATTCCTACCGCAAACAGTAAAATGGTTTCTGCAATAATATTTCTATAAATAAGCCTTAATTTATCCATCATTTCAATATGTTCTGCTGCGCCAAATAGCGCAAAAAAATGATTGAATAAGTGTAGTGCTACGAAAATTGAAATCGTAACCCCGGATAAATAATGTACTTTTTTTAGCGTCATATCTTTTAATTTTTCTCAGCTAGCAGGCAATTTGGGAGTTTTTAAACAATTTAAAGATACAAAAACTCCAAAAGTTTCTTACAACGCTTATTTTAGCCCACCTTTTTAATTTCAAAACCCCTATCTTGAGAATCAATAAAAACAAAAACCTTGAACCTCAACAACATACCTCGGATAGGGCACTACATTATATTCGGTTTATTATCTTTACTACCTTGGATAGCAGACGCTCAGTCGGTTGTCATCAACGAATTTTCTGCTTCTAATACTAACGGCTTAGAAGATGGTGATGGCAAATATCCGGATTGGATCGAATTATATAATACGACCAACGCCACCGTCAATCTCACTGGCTATTACCTGAGTGATAAAATTGACGATCCAATGAAATGGCAGATTCCTGCCGGCGTGGTCATCACTGCGAATGATCACCAGGTTTTTATTTGTGACAGTCGTGATGAGATGACTTTCTCCGGAATCCATACCAATTTTAAGCTCACCCAAATGAAGCAGGAATATATCGTGTTGAGCGATCCTTCCGGAACGCCAGTCGATTTTATTCAGATGGTTAATCCTACGCAACAGGACCACGCCCGTGGACGGATAACGGATGGAGCACCCGACTGGGGCGTGACTACCCAACCGTCTCCTAATCAACCCAACATCAATTTTAAAAACGAATATACGGATGCGCCCGTTTTTTCAGCGGAGGCGGGATTCTATAATGGTCCGGTTACGCTAACGCTACTCAGTGGAACGGATACTCAAATTCGATACACCCTGGATGGGGAGGAACCGAATGATAATAGTCCTATTTACAGCAATCCAATTACCATAACTAATACTACGGTTGTCAAGGCCAAAGCTTTTCCAACCGTCGATACCCACGCGGCGAGTTTTACCATTGTGAACAGTTATTTTATTAATGAAAATCATTCGCTGCCCGTTATCTCCGTTTCATCCGAGCGGGTCGAAACACTTTTAAATGGGAATGACTTTGATCGAAATTATGTTACACACACCGAGTATTTTGAAGATGGAAACCGAGTATTTGATATGCTCGGACATTTTCGCTCTCATGGCAATGATTCCTGGAATCTCGATCAGCGGGGTATCCGTTTTTACGTCGAAGACGATTATGGCTACGCCCATAAAATTGACCATCAACTTTTCTCCACTTCTGATCGAACCGATTTTGACGTTTTTATTTTAAAAGCCAGTGCCTCGGATAATTTTCCAAATGCACAGCAGCAATGGGATCGGCCTTCTTGTCATCTTCGGGACGCCTACGTGCAGGAGCTTTCTGATCGCCATGATCTCAACCTGGACGAGCGGCGCTACCGTCGCTGCGTAATGTACGTCAATGGACAATACTGGGGAATCTACGAAATGCGGGAACGGATTGATTCGGACTACACCAAATATTACTACGATCAAGGGGAGAAATGGGTGGACATGATGGAATATTGGGGTGGTTTAGATGCCCGCTACGGTTTCAATGATGATTGGGAAACCCTCTATAATTTTATGGTTCAAAACGATTTATCTATTCCTGCTAACTATGATTATGTGACCGAAAGACTGGACGTTGGTAGTTTGATAGATTATGTGGTTTTAAATACATTCGTGGTCAATACCGATTGGCTGAACTGGAATACCAAATGGTGGCGCGGCCGCAAAGGCGAAGGAACTCGCTGGCGGTATTGTCTCTGGGATATGGACAATATTTTTGGTCTGGGACAGAATTATAGTGGTCTGCCTGATGTCAGTTGGGAGAGTGATCCCTGTGATGTGGAAGGCGTTTTTGGTGACGTGGACGACCCGGAAATTGGTCATATTGAAATGCTGGTGGCTTTATTTGAAAACGAAAATTTCTTTCAACAATATGCCAGTCGTTACGCAGATTTGGCGGCGACGACATTTAGTTGCGAAACGATGCTGGGATTACTCGATGAGATGATCGCCGAAATTGAGCCAGAGATGCCCCGACAGGCAGAACGCTGGAATGGAAACTTAGATGATTGGTACGAAAACCTGGATTCACTCCGGCTGCAAATTCAAAAAAAATGTGTCGTAGTGGTAGATCAGGTAGCAGATTGTTACGAAGATGAAGGACTTACCGGGCCATTCGATATTCTGGTGGATGTTTTTCCTCCCGCCGGAGGACGGGTGCAAATGAATAGCGCCATCGGTACGGCTTATCCCTGGACGGTCGCATATTTTGGTGGTATTGATTTAAATCTCACCGCCTTACCCGAAAATAATTTTGCGTTTTCTCATTGGGAAGTAGCCAATAATATTTTTGGTCCCGACGAAATGCAAATTGCCATTAGTATGAGTCTGGAAACGGGAGATACGATTATTGCTAATTTTTTAGATGTCAACTGCGGTATTATGCCCGAAATTAATGGTCCAACGGAAATATGCGATGGAAGTAATTTTAGTTTGAACGCGACCGCCGGATATGCTGCTTATTTATGGTCAGATGGTAGTAATGGAAGCGAACTATTTGCTACGGGGCCGGGAACGTATGCGCTAACCGTAACGGATGAAGACGGGTGTTTTGGCGTTGCCAGTTTTGTTGTCAATGGCTTTTCGACGGTAGACTTACAGATCATCGGGAGTCTTAGTATTTGCGATCAAGGTTCAACTAGTTTGGTTGCTACTCCTGGTTTTGATCAATATTCCTGGTCCAATGGAAGTAATATGGAAAGCATTGTGGCGACTACGGCAGGTACGTACAATGTAACTGTGGTAGATAATAATAATTGTGTGGTGACGACCAGCGTGGTAGTGGAAGCAGAAGAGGACGTCGTTCCGGTCATCTCGGGCCCAACGGCTATTTGTACGGGGGGATCTGCTAATCTGATTTTATCCGAATCCTACGCGGAGTACCAATGGAGTGATAATTCCAGTAATCCGGAGTTGTCAATTATCGCTCCGGGGAGCTACTTTGTGACGGTTATAAACGATGCTGGTTGCACTGGAACGGCGAGTTTTACCGTCGGACCTGGAGCCGAATTGGAAATTATGGGTACGGGGCGTACGGCAATTTGCCCGGAGGGACAACCCACTATATTGGGATTAGCGAATACTTATTCCAATTATCAATGGTCTACCGGAAGTAGCGAAAGTACCATTGCGGTAAATAATATCGGAACTTATTCCGTGACGGTGACGGATGGCCAAGCTTGTACGGGGACGACGGATTTTACCATTACGGATTTAGAAATTCCAACAACTAATGAAACGGTCAATCTCTGTTACGGAGAAAGTTATGATGGGGTGGTATATACCGAGAATAATCAAATCGATCTCAATTTAACCAGCTACCTGGGATGCGATAGTTTTCACCTGATTAACTTACAAGTGAGTCCGGAAATAATGGTTTCATTCAATACGACTGGTGCTTGTTCGGGGGAAGGATACATCGCTACGGAAGCTTCGGGTGGAACAGGTGCGTTGAGTTACCAGTGGAATACCGGAGCGGTAACGGCGGATTTACCGGGGATCGTATCGGGAATGTACACCCTAACGATCACGGATGCTACGGGCTGTAGTGAAATGGAGACGGCGACGATCGATGCGGGGACGACGATAAATTTTAATCCATTAGTGGATAATGTTAGTTGTGAAAATGCAGAAGATGGAAGAATTATACTGGAGATAACCTCGGGTACGCCACCTTACATAATCAACTGGTCAAACGGTGGGACTGGATTTATGCAAGAAGATTTACCGATTGGTGATTATGTTTTTGAAATTATGGATGCCAATGATTGTAATCTGATTGGATCGATTACGGTTGGCAGTTCGGGGGCGATTACCCCTAATGTGATTACGACGGGTACCCAATCCAATACGGGATCGGCTATTTCCAATGTCTCCGGTGGACAAGGTCCTTATAGCTATCAGTGGAGTAATGGCGCGACGGGTATATTTTTGAATAATCTGACCCGGGGTAATTATAGTATTACAGTTACGGATGCGAATGGATGTACGGGGGTTGAAGATTTTTATATAGATTATCCTACTGCGACGGAGTTACCAGCGTACTTAACTTTATTCCGAATTTTTCCTAATCCATCTAATGGAATATTTAGAGTGGATTTAATGTTTGAAAATTCGATAGCGGTAGACTTGAAAATAGTGAATATGAATGGACAAATCTTATTTTTAGACCAGGCAATGGGTCGTGAAATCAGCGTTGATGTGGATATTGCCAGCGCAGCGGCGGGAACGTATTTTCTGGTGGTGGAAAGTCCGTATGGTGTAGCGATGAAGCAGTTGGTGATTACGGAATCAGGACGTTTTTGAAAATTCACCAAATCTGTATGCTGAAATCATTAATAGAGTGGTGATGGGAAACACGATAATCGATCACTAAAAAGTTACTGGAAGCAAAGGGGGGAGATACGAAATAGAAAATGGATTGATTGCCAAAGCTCGTTTTTTGAGAGAAAAATAGCAGAAACAATAGATTATGAAATATATTCGTTTGTCATTTTTTTTATTATCTCTTGTAGTTCTGGTGATCGCAAGTTTTTATTTTTGGATTCAAACATCCATGAATAGTCAAATAGAACACGAAAAATCGGCAACGTATATTACCATTGAGCAGGGATCATCTGCTAATCAGATATTGCATGTTCTGGAAGAAAATCAAATAATAGAAGGAACACTCGCTCCCAAATTGTATCTGCGATTTTTAGAAAAGAATGTACAACTGGAAGCGGGAGACTACCTGTTTCCTTCGCCCACCAGTCCGAAAGAGGCTTTGAACAAATTAAAAAACGGCAGGCGACGCTCCAAAATGCTAACCATCCCGGAAGGCTGGACAAGATTTGAGATTGCCAAACGGCTGGTTGCACAATTTCCAGCGGTACCAGTATTGACAGAAAAAGAGGTACTGAAACTAATGGATAATTCGGAACTTATCCGGGAGTTTGATCCACAAGCTACCAATCTGGAAGGTTATTTATATCCTACCACTTATGATCTTGAAATTGGTACACATCCGAAAGAAGTGATTACTAAAATGGTACAACAGTTTAAAAGTACCTGGCAATCTGATTGGGACAATAGTGTAAAAAAGACAGGAAGAACCAAGCGGGAAATTGTTACCATCGCCAGTCTTATCGAAAATGAGACCAAAGTAGATAAAGAGCGGGCCATCATTGCTTCCGTAATTTATAACCGGCTAGATCAGAGAATTCCACTCGGGATCGATGCGACGAACGTATATATCGCCAAGCTTCTGAACAGATGGGATGGGATTATTCATAAAAGCGACGTTGAAATTGATCATCCATATAATACCCGAAAGATACAGGGGCTTCCTCCAGGTCCGATTTGCTCCCCCAGTAAGTCTGCCCTCGAGGCTGCCCTACATCCTGAAATTACAAACTATATTTACTACGTCCTGGACGTAAAAGCGGGTGATGGTTCGCACAACTTTTACTCAACTGCTGCTGGCTTTGCCAGAGGGAAAGCAGAATATCAAAAATGGTTGGCTAAACAAAGAAGTAACTGAGACGGTTCGATGACTGCTTTTTCTCTTTGTTGCTGATTACCAGAATTTCTTATCTCTTTCCAGTTTCTTTTTAACTATTTTTGTTTTTCATTGTTCTACTCAAAAAAACTATGTCAAATTCCATTCACCAATTTCAAGTCGAAGACACCACGGGAGCGATCGTGGATCTAAAAAAGTACGCCGGTAAAGTATTACTCGTCGTCAATACGGCCTCCAAATGTGGTTTTACGCCACAACTTAAAGATATGGAGGAATTATACGCCGAATATAAAGACCAAGGATTAGAAGTACTGGCTTTTCCCAGCAATGATTTTGCGGGACAAGAACCGCTTGAAGGCGAGGCGATTGCTCAGTTTTGTGTGACCAAGTACGAAGCTTCTTATCCTATTTTTAATAAAATAAAAGTAAAAGGTAAAGAGGTCCATCCGTTGTATGATTTTCTTTCTGATAAATCTAAAAACGGAAAAGTCTCCTCTACACCCAAATGGAATTTTCATAAATATCTCGTCGATAAAGAGGGGAAGGTAGTAGACTATTATCTGAGTATCACGAATCCCACGAGTGGAAAAGTAAAAAAGGCCATCGAAAAATTATTATAAAATGAAAGTGAATATACTGGCGATCGGCGTGCATCCCGACGACGTAGAATTGAGTTGCTGTGGCACGTTGCTACGGCATATTGATCTGGGATATTCCGTCGGACTCCTGGATCTGACGCGGGGAGAGATGGGAACACGGGGCACCGCTAAGACCCGTAAAGAAGAAGGGTTAGCCTCCGCAAAAATTATGGGCGCCAGTTTTCGTAAGACCCTGAATCTGGGCGATGGATTTTTTGATTTTAGTAAAAAAAATAAAAAGAAAATTATTAAGGTCATCCGCAGTTGTCAGCCAGATATCGTGCTCGCCAACGCGTTGAGCGACCGACATCCCGACCACGGTCGTGCCGCTCAATTGGTCACCGATGCCTGTTTTCTGGCGGGACTTAGTAAGGTTGAAACAAAGAAAAATGGAAAAAGCCAAAAAGCCTGGCGACCCAAAGTAATTTACCACTACATTCAGGATCATACCTTACACCCCGATTTGGTCGTTGACATTACGCCCTATCTAGCGAAAAAACTAGAATGTATCCTCGCTTATAAAACCCAGTTTTTTGATCCTAAAGCAAAAGTGAAAGGACCACAAACACCTATCTCTGGAGAAGATTTTTTCGAATCCATCAAAGCCAAAAATCGAGTACACGGTCGGTATATCAATGCTAGCTTTGGTGAAGGTTTTAATGTGGTACGTCCGGTAGGGGTAGGGGATTTATTTGGATTGGAATAATAGAAAAGGAACTTATTGTAGGGCTCATTTGGTAATCTGGATTACTTTACGAGAGTTGAGATCTATTGGAAGACCACAGTGTATTGAATCTGTTTACACGAAAGAAGGGACATTATTCATTAAATTAAAAAAAGCTCTTTTTTATCGTTCGATAAAAAAGAGCTTTTTTTAATAATCTAAGCAGATAATTTCTTTCTTTCCGGTGGCATTGTTCTGAACACCTTATCCCAAAAAGTATTGGAGACGCCAAAAGCCAAATTTGGATATTTGTGGTGGTGTAATGCGTGGTGGTGCCATAAGTGCTTGAGTCGTTTAGGCGCTTTGCGGGTGTGTACGCCGTAGTGTACGGATGCATACATCAGGTAACCTACCTGAAATCCAGGAAGGAAAAACCAGGCAGCACTGCCCATTACCAGATAAAATATACCAAAGAAGATCAGTAATAAAACACTCGCTGGGATTGGTGGCATGAATAAGCGTTTCGCATCTCTGGGTTGATTATGATGGTAACCGTGGATGGCATAGTGCACCTTTTTCATCGTCGGCGTATCGGCCACAAAGTGGAAGATCCAACGGTGTAGACCATATTCGGCGAACGTCCAGGTGAACATCCCGCCGATAAAGAATGCGACCACAATCAAGGGATTGGTGGTATAGCCGGATTGTATACCTAAATATATACAGACAGAGGCAATTATCAAATGAAAAGGTACCATCATTCGTGGGGACGTAGCGGTCAACTTTTCTAAAATTGGATTCTCGTACATTCTACCGCTGGTAGCGGTTGGATTCTTTTCTGCCATCACATTTAATTTTTAGTGTCAAAAAAAGACAAAATAACGATAAATTCATGGTTTAGGAACCATCTTTTGTCAAATTTTTAAATAATGGGGAAAAATCAGCTTTTACCCACTGTAAATTACGGTTTTTTAGTGTAAAGGGGCGGGAGAAAGACGATTCTACTTTCCGCCGTACTACAGGCGCTTTTGTCTAATTCTCATTTCTAAATTTAAGAAAGCACCTGATAGCCAATCAGTGCACTAAAATAAGCAACTAATAGCATCGCTCCAAATTGTATCAATGGCCACTTCCAGCTTCCGGTTTCCCTGCGGACAATTGCTACCGTACTCATACACTGTAAGGCAAAAGCGTAAAAAAGGAGTAAAGAGAAACAGGTCGCTATATCAAACCGTGGTAGATTGGTACCCGGTTTTACTTCGCTTTTTAAACGGCTGATCACACTACCTTCTTCTTCCGATCCGATACTGTAGATGGTGGCTAAGGTTCCGACAAAAATTTCTCTGGCGGCAAACGAAGAGAGTAGGGCGATACCTATTTTCCAATCATAACCGAGTGGCGCAATGATTGGTTCAATAGTTTTACCAATATATCCGGCATAAGAATATTCCAGGGCGACCGAAGCGGAGTCCATCTCAGATTGTTGGGTTACTTTTTGGTCGATAAATTGCTGATCGTGTGGACTGAAAGCAGACAGGAACCAGAGAATGAGGGAAAATAATAAAATGATTTTTCCGGCTCCCACTACGAAGGATTTGGTTTTCAAAAACATATCGCTAAAGACGCGGCGCCAGTGCGGACTCCGGTACAATGGCAGTTCCATAATCCAGATAGGATCAGCGGTGGGTTCTTTCCAGCGGGAAATCAGCCAGGCCGCGCCCAGGGTACTGAGCGTACCGAGCAGATAAAGGCCAAACAACGCCAGTCCTTTGTAGCTAAACAATCCCCAGAGATACCCGTCGGGAAAGATCAGCGCAATTAAAATCGTATAGACGGGTAGCCGCGCACTACAAGTCATAAAGGGAATGGCCATAATCAAGGCCAGTCTTTCCCGTTCGCGTTCTACCGTTCGCACGGACATGATGGCGGGAATCGCACAGGCCAATCCCGACACAATCGGTACGACGCTGGAACCGCTGAGGCCAAACCTTTTCAAGACATTATCGGAAAGAAAAGAGATTCGGGTCATATAACCGGTGCTTTCCAGTAATCCAAAGAAAAAGAAAAGAATGGCGATTTGGGGAATGAAAATCAGGATGCCGCCCAGGCCGGGTATCAGTCCGTTGCTGAGCAAATCGCCCAACCACGCAGGATTGATGTCGCTGGCCATGCCACTTATCCACGCGAATGTACCGTCGATCAAATCCATGGGATAAGCCGCAAAAGAAAAGATGGATTGAAAAATAACGAATAGAATGGCCAGGAAAATCAAGGTGCCAAAAAAGGGGTGGAGGAGGACTTTATCCAGTCGGTCGCTGCGTTCCTGCTGTTCTACGAGAACTGGTATTTCTACAGTATCCGTAAGCAACTGCCCGATGACTAAATATCTTTTTTCTAAATCTCGGATCGCTAAGTCCGGTTTGGTATCGGCGGGTTCTCCGACCCAGGCGCGGATGAGCGGTTCGTAAGCGTTGCCGTACTGACCGTTGCTAAAATCATCGTAGTGGCTACGGGCAAAGGCGGTGGGTACGGCAAATTTGTTATGGTGAATAATTTCTTTTATCTCTTCCAATCCGTCTCCGTTTCTGGAATTGCACAGGAGGACGGGACAATTGAGTCGGCCCGAAAGTAACTGGGTATCAATGGTGATGTTGTTGGCGGCCAGTTCATCCTTAAAATTGATGACCAAAATCATGGGAATCTGCAGGTCGGCAATCTGTGTGAAAAGTAATAACTCTTCTTCCAGTTTGGTACCACTGACTACGAAAATAATGGGTTGGTTAGTGGCTTTGCCTCCAAGAATAGCGCGCGCAGAAATTTGCTCGTCGATGGTAGCGGCCCATAGCGATTTCAGGCCAGGCAAGTCGATGATGGAGTAGTCGCGGTAACGTCCCGTCTTTTTTTCTACCGTTACTCCTTCGTAGTTTCCTGTATGTTGCTTAAGACCAGTTAAAAGGTTGAAAAGGCTGGATTTTCCGACGTTGGGATTACCAGCCAGTAGGATTGTTTTACTCATTCATTGGTTCTACCTGAATCGAGGCTAGATCAGCCCGACGGATGGCTAGTTTTCTTCCATTGCAGGTGATCAGAGACAAATCCTGTGAAGGGAAGCATTGTAAAAGTCTAATCTGCTTGCCGGGGTGAATCCCGTGCGTAAGCAATAATTGACGGGCTTCCGCATCGCTTGGGAGTAGTTCTACTCTGGCAAGGGTCCCTTTTTGTAGCAGATTAAGTGAAATCATATTGGTATGCCTATTTAGACTTAATAAAGATAGCGCGAAAATAGGCTTTTCTGTATAAAGTAGGCAGAATTTTGGGGATTTCTTTTGAAAAAAATGATGGGAGTGTCAGGAGGAAATCAAGAAATTTTATTCCCCTAAGATTTGGCTTCCCATTCTTTGATGGCGGTGTCTACTTGCTCAATGGTTAGATTGAGATTATCCGCAATAAATTCAATAGATTGACCTTTTTTGTAAAGCAACCAGGCAGATTTGGCGATGCCTTTCTCTATCCCTTGCAGATATAATCCATCTTTTTCAATATCGTATGATATAGGCATATTATCTAATTTTTGTGAAATAATCATTTGTAAGTTACGAATTCTTGCTAATATTAACAATTGGTTGATGTATTTGGACATTAAATCTTTTGAATCAACGAGGCTTTTTAATTTTTCGACAATATCGTGTAATATCTTTTCCAGTTTATCTTTTTTAAAATCAGCTAACAGCGCCATGATCACCATTTCTGGAACTTGAGTACTGATTAATTGGTCGGGATCAATTGCAGTAATATTAATGATATCGAAACCAGAGAAAATTAGGTGTGGTTCCAGTTTATTTTTCATCGTGGATTTTCGCCTTCCGAGGTAAATTACAATGTGTCTAATTGGAAACTTGTGTTTCCGATAAATCAAAGCATGATACTCTTGAATTCGTGCAAGCATTTCTTTATCGTTTTTAGTTTGAAACTCTAAATGTAGAATGCTTTCTTTACCATTTTTATCAAAAATTTTATACAAAAAATCTACTTCTCTTTCCCGTGTTCTGGACATTTTAAATTCCAATGCTTCATAACGGGTAATATCTATATTCAACTGAAATTGGATCAAAGGAATAAAAATGGCTCGTGCGTTTTCACGAAAAATACGATCATATACATTTCCGGAATCCTTGTTCTTTTTTTTGTTAGTATCCTTAGCTTTGGACATAAATTTTTTATTTTTTTTGAGTAAACAGTTTCGTATTTGCTTTCGACCATACCACTGGACATTTGCGGATTTAAAGCTACTCCTTCAGGCTTGCCTACCGGAGGTAGGAGGCAGGGAGGTGAGAATAGGAAGAAATGTCCAGTAGCATGGCTTTCGACAAAGCATTGCCAGTTTCAACTTTTGTTGAAATCTGAAATTCACGATGTTACGATGTTTTATTACTCTTCTTTCCCGGTAGTGTCACCCAATTAAATGATTGGGCTTGGAAGAAATGGATAAGTTATTCTTGATAGTTATCCTCGATTAGAATTCAAAGATAAGAAAATTTTTTATTTAAAACAAATTATTTTAAAAAGGAGGTTCACAAAAATACTATTTCACAAAAAACTTCCACCTCTTACTACCGCGGGCATTACCTAATTCTAAAATAAAAATACCAGTCATCAGATTGGGTAGGGCGAGATGTATCTTGTTATTGTCTGGTGAAGGAACAAGTATTTTTTCTAATTGCAATCTTTTGTGCAAATCGTAAATCCGAACGGTATGTAAATAATTTGGGAAGGTATCCGGAGCTTGGATAATCAGGTGGTCCGTTGCGGGATTTGGATAAATAGTATAGGAAGAGGCATCGGAAAAAGGTGGAATATCCGTGTCTACATAATCCAGTTCCTGATCCATCCATTGTATGCGTTGACAAATCCAGTTGTTCAAATAGTCTACTTCTTCTGCGTAAGTACTTCCTATGTACCAATCCAGAATATGTGGCTGTCCCAGAACGGGCCAACGGGTAAAATTACGATTTGCTGCAGGTGTGATCAGTGATTCCCAATGATCAATTTTATTTGTGAAATTTGCGCAATCAATTATACTATTGCGCCAAAAAGCCCAGCGGGTTTTTACGATATTT
>CALLPK010000060.1 GCA_938015415.1 uncultured Saprospiraceae bacterium | reverse complement strand
AAGTGAACACCTGCATCTAATAATTCTTTATATGTGGGCTGTGCCATTTTATTTTATAAGATTTGGATTAAATAAATAACGTAAAAGAAAAAACCAGTTGGATAAACGATTAACGTTTAGAGAACTGGAAGCTCTTTCTCGCCTTAGGCTTACCGTATTTTTTACGTTCAACAACACGCGCATCTCTACGCAAATATTTATTTGCTTTAAGCGGCGTACGAAATTCTTCGTTCAATTTCACCAGTGCTCTGGCAATTGCCATACGCACCGCTTCAGCCTGGCCTTTAAAGCCACCACCATTTACGTTTACGTTAAGGTCATAAATGTTTTCAGCTTCTACCGTGCGGAATGGATCCGTGATGGTAGCCTGAATGTGAATCTGGGGAAAATACTCTTTGTAATCCTTGCCGTTGATTTTGATGTTGCCATCACCTTTTGTAAGGTAAACTCGGGCTACAGAAGCTTTTCTTCTCCCAATCGCATTAATCATTTCCATGAATTAAAATTTTAATGGTTCAGGTTTTTGTGCCTCGTGACCGTGTTCGGCTCCTTCGTACACATATAATTTTTTAAACATTGCGCGGCCCAACTTAGTCTTAGGCAGCATTCCACGTACCGCGTTTTCAATAACCGCGTGTGATTTTTTTGCGGCTAATTCTTTTGCGGTGATACTTTTTTGACCACCAGGATACATAGAATAAGATAGATAAGTTTTCTGATCCCACTTATTTCCTGTAAATCTGATCTTACCAGCATTGATAATGATGATATTGTCTCCACAATCTACGTGCGGTGTGTAGCTTGGCTTATGCTTTCCACGCAAGATGTGAGCAATCTGAGAGGCAATACGGCCCACTACTTGATTTTCAGCATCTACGACAAACCACTTGCGCTCCACCTCTTCTTTTTTGGCCGACTTGGTTTTGTAACTTAATGTATTCACGTTTATAAAATTTTGTGAAAATTAAAAAAAAAGACTGTCCGGAATAGACGTTAAAACGCCTTCTTTTCAATCGGTGTGCAAAGTTAGTACAGTTTAATTCAAAAAACAAGGATTTATTCTAAAAGATTAAAAAATAGATTTGTAAGTTATTGATTATCAGTTTAATTTTCGCACATATTTTTTAGTGGGTTAAATTTACAGCTAATTTAATGAGTGATTTTTGCCACTTGATTAAAAATACTATCCTTAAAATAGTCTACTTTGGGTATTTTGTATTATAAAAAGAATATCTAATTTTATTTTTTGAATAGCTGGAGCCCCCTTAAACATGAAGTAGCAATAAGTTTTTTCTAAGTAGAATGCTGTTCTATTTGGTTCTCGATCTTGAACCATTTTATTATAAATTATATCCAGCCGCATAGCACCCAATATTTTCCACCACACTATATTCATTTTTTCAATGTGTAAAAAAGAGCTTATACCAGGAATCTTCAACTACTGTGATCGTTGGTGCGAACGCTGTCCTTTTAATAATCGTTGCGAAATTTTTGATCCTGCCGATCAGGAAAAGGATTGGTCTGAAGTAGATGCGAATGAGTTTATTGAAGAAATAACCGCTACCTTCGAAAAAACCATGAACTTACTGAAAATTGAGGCCGATGCCAATGGTATGAACTGGAACCAGCTCGTAGCGGATGCTAAAGAGGTTGAATTGGAGGAGCCGGTCCTTCCCAAAGACCATGAAAAAGCGGTTACTTTAGCAAGTAATTACCGACGGCAGGTGACAAAATGGCTCAAAGATCACTCGGAAGACATAAAAGCAACTACCGTTAGCCTCGTGCAAGAAATTGACCTGGGCATTGAGTATGCCAATGAAAATAACACGCAGTTTATCAATGCAATAGAATCTATTAATTGGTACTATGCGCTAATTGAAGCCAAACTTCGTCGTGCAATCAGTGGATTAAATAGCGATTCAGAGGCAGAATTGAAAGATTTCCCCCAAACTCACGCCAATGGATGTGCTAAAATTACGATGCTTTTTATCAACAAAAGTATCTGTGCCTGGGAGGAAATCAGTCAAATAATGCCTGCCCAGAAAGACCCAATTTTGGACCATTTGGCGCTTTTGAGCCGAATGAGGACTAAAATTCAAAAAATATTTCCTGCTCATGAAGCATTTATTCGTCCGGGCTTTGATACCTTTATCCTTTAAACTATTTAGGAAGGCTGTTGTTTTTATTTCGTAAGTAATTTTTTGCTTAGTATTTAGCCCAGTTTTCATCTTTTTTATAAACAAACATCCCGTCTGGTATCTAATCATATGAATTTGAAGGAAAAGGATATTTTATCTCAGGACGAAGATCCAAACGCGACCAGCCGTAAACGTGACCATATTGAACTGGCTTTTCGGTCTCAGGTGGGTACGGATACGTTAGATCATCGATTTTACTACGAACCTTTGCTGGCGTCGCACCCCTGTGAAGAAATTCAACCCAGTGTATTTTTAGAAAAAAAGCTTAAAAATCCGATCTGGGTTTCGTCCATGACTGGAGGTACCGAACTAGCTCGAACCATAAATCATAACCTGGCCAGAGCATGTAAAGATTTCGGAATGGGAATGGGGCTCGGATCCTGTCGGGGATTGTTGAATAGTGACGAATATCTTAAAGACTTTGATATCCGCCCTATTATGGGTAATGACTTACCTTTATACGCTAACCTTGGAATTGCACAACTAGAGCAATTACTAATTAATGACCAGGCAGAAAAGGTTTTTCGAATGATGGATAAGTTGCGGGCTGATGGCCTGATTATTCATGTCAATCCACTACAAGAATGGTTACAGCCAGAGGGAGATCGTTTTACACAGTCTCCATTACAAACCATAGAAGAATATCTAAATGTAACCGATCGCCCTGTTATCGTCAAAGAAGTGGGACAGGGGATGGGATATGAAAGCCTGAAAGCATTATTTCAGCTTCCGCTCGCTGCCGTTGATTTTGCAGCTAGCGGCGGTACCAATTTTGCAATGCTGGAACTCTTGCGTAGTAATCCTGAAAAGCAACACATCTACGAAGCCCTCGCTAAAGTGGGACACGGTGCAGAGGAGATGGTTGTAATGGTCAATAAAATAAAAGAATCGTTAGGTGAAAAAATGATTTGTAAGGAAGTAATTATTTCTGGTGGTGTAAAAAATTTTTTGGATGGCTATTATTTAATTAATAAATTAAATCTATCTTGTGTATACGGACAAGCATCCGGCTTCCTCAAATATGCAAGAGGAGATTATCAGGATTTGTACGATTACGTTCAGTCTCAGGTAGATGGACTAGCCCTGGCGAAAGCCTTTTTGAAGGTAAAAATGAGTGAAATATGAAAAAGTCCATTTCCGGGTTTTCTAAACTATCTAAAAGAAAAAAACTCCGTTGGATCGTTGAGAATTTTTTCAAAGACCCCGAAAGTGTAATGCGGGAATTGATGAGTTACTGGCACACAAATGAAGATCAGCAAAGAATTCTTGACGGATTTAGTGAAAATACGATCAGTAATTATTATCTCCCTTACGGAGTAGCTCCCAATTTTATTATCAATGGCAAAACCTACTGCGTCCCCATGGTGACGGAAGAAAGTTCAGTGGTAGCTGCTGCCTCTAGCGCAGCCAAATACTGGTCAGTAAGAGGAGGTTTTACAGCAACGGTTTTGAATACCAAAAAAGTAGGTCAAGTTCATTTTACCTGGTCGGGAAACTACCAACGATTACAACAGGTTTTTGATGAGTTAAAAAATAGACTTTGTAAGGAGGTGGAACACATAACGCACAACATGCGAAAGCGGGGCGGTGGTATTTTGGATATTACACTGCTGGATATGCGACACCTGGATGATTATTATTACCAATTGAAAGTGGATTTTGAAACCTGTGATTCAATGGGTGCTAATTTTATTAATTCAGTACTGGAAACTTTTGGTCAGACCTTGAAAGATTTTGTAGAAAAACATCCTGATATTCCAGAAAATGAAAAAGATCTGGAAGTCATTATGGCTATCCTTTCTAATTATACACCGGAATGTTTAGTACGCTGTAGCGTTACCTGTCCAGTAAGCGACCTGGGAAATTTTTCTGAGCATATGGACGCCAACGCTTTTGCCGATAAATTTTGCCGAGCGATCAAAATTGCCCGTGTGGATGCTTACCGGGCTGCTACTCATAACAAAGGTATTTTTAATGGAGTAGATGCAGTGGTTATGGCTACGGCAAACGATTTTCGAGCAGTTGAAGCTTGTGGACATACTTACGCAGCGAGGGACGGTCAGTATCGGAGCCTAAGTTATTGCAGCGTAGAAAATGGCGTATTTAAATTTTGGTTGGATCTTCCCCTGGCATTAGGCACCGTAGGTGGGCTTACTAAGTTACATCCAATGGCTCGCCGTTCGCTAGAATTATTAGGTAATCCATCCGCGAAGGAGTTAATGAAAATAGTAGCGGCAACCGGACTGGCCCAAAATTTTGCGGCCATCAAATCTTTAGTAACTACGGGTATTCAGCAAGGTCATATGAAAATGCATCTCCTCAATATTCTTAATCATCTTGGGGCTACCGAACAAGAAAAGGAAATATCTACAGTTTATTTTGAAGACAAGGTAGTTTCTTTTACCGCCGTGCAGCATTACCTGGACGGATTACGAACCAAGAAAAAATCAGTCAGTAGTTAATTAACTTATCCATGCATTCACTATATTTTAGCGCTAATGGTAAGTTATTACTCACTGGCGAATATTTTATTTTGGATGGAGCCTTGGCTCTGGCTGTACCTACGCAGCTGGGTCAGAGGATGGTCATCCAAGAACAAACAGACGAAGAAAAGACCTTTTCCTGGAGAAGTTTTGATAACGATGGTAGTTGCTGGTTTGAAGGACATTTTTTGAAAAATGATTTTACGGTATTGCACAATACAGACCCGGCCGTTGCTGATCGACTCACTCAAATATTAAAAGCTGCTACTCATTTAAATCCGAAATTTCATAAGGATCAACTCCATAAA
>CALLPK010000059.1 GCA_938015415.1 uncultured Saprospiraceae bacterium | reverse complement strand
GGACTAAATAAAATTTTAAACTATAATGTCGAATTATCGGAGTAGAAAATTGTGGATTTTCGTTTGCCTTTTAATCGGGGTGACTACCTACAGTTTTGCTCAGCCAAAAATTAATTCCCCTTTCTCCCGGATCGGTCTGGGGGATTTGGTCAATCCTGCTTTCTCTCGTGCTCGTGGTATGGGAAGTCTCGGCGCTGCTTACAATGACCCCTTTCATATAAATACCATTAATCCAGCTTCCTACGCTTTTTTAGCATTGACTTCCTTTGATGTAGGACTGAATGTCAAGCGAACCAATTTGTCCGGTACCGATGACAGCCAAATCATTTATACTGGAAATTTGGATTATATCTCCCTGGCATTTCCTACTAAAAATCCAAAAAACCGGGCGGCGAATCCTATAAAGTCTCCCTGGTATTGGGGAATGAATATTTCCTTTTTGCCTTATTCTAATGTGGGGTATCGTTTCGAATCTCAAGATCAGACTCCCCAAGGAGAGATCGTTGACAATACGTTTGAAGGGACCGGAGGAACCTTTAAGGTACACTGGGGCAACGCGGTACGGTACAATAACTTCTCTGGTGGATTTAATTTCGGGTATCTTTTTGGAAAAATATCCACCAATCAAATCAACGCCTATCAATCGCTCGAATCTGCTTACTTTAATGATTTTACGGACGAATTCAGTATCGGTGCGGTCATTTGGAATGTAGGTTTCCAATATCGGTACGCTTTTAAAGCGTTGAAAGATGGTGAAATGAAAAATAATGGGAAATACCTGACTTTTGGTATTTACGGTAATAGTGGTAATAATGTGGATATTAACGCCACTCAAATTAAACAGCGGGTTAACGCAGTATACGGAGGGAGTGCCATCAATCCGTTACGTGATACCATCGTCAACACCCAGGATACAGAGCTGAGGGGTAAACTACCGGCGGACTTTGGTGTTGGTATTTACTACGAAAAAGATAATAGAGGAGGGGTAGGAATTGATTTTAAGACCACCGCCTGGAGTAATTACCGCAATCCGGTTCGTCCGTCAGAAACTTTAAGTAACTCGTGGAGACTGGCTGCTGGAGGAAATATTACCCCTAATTTTAACTCAATTGGGAGCTTTTGGAAAAGAATTAATTACCAGGCAGGCGTTTATTATGGGAAAGATCCCCGAAGTTTTGACAAAAGTTTAACAGATCTCGGTGTTACCTTTGGTATGCGTTTGCCAGTCATAAGTAGACAAAGACCACC
This sequence comes from uncultured Saprospiraceae bacterium, assembly GCA_938015415.1. Lineage (GTDB taxonomy): Bacteria > Bacteroidota > Bacteroidia > Chitinophagales > Saprospiraceae > JALZUU01. The sequence continues at coordinate 9,039 of CALLPK010000059.1, read as the reverse complement.
TTCTTTTATTAACTTTGCCCTGGAGATCGGGCAATTGTCCGGAAATAACTCAATTAAAGAAACTTATGGTAAAGTAACTGTAGGCTTCACTTTAAATAATAACGATTGGTTTCTTAAACGAAAATTTTATTAATTATGAAAAAACGACAAAATTTAATCTTGGCTGGAGCCATAGCAATTTTTTCTCTGTTTTCTGTCGCCTTGTCCGCGCAGTGTAGTACTTTCGACGAATCTCCTAAGGGAGAAGATGGACTGGTAGCTCATCAGCTATATCGGGATGCCGTAAAAGCGGGAGACTTGATGGGCGCCTACGAAAATTGGGAAAAAGCCTATACCATCGCACCAGCAGCAAATGGTAAAAACTATCTTCACTATGCAGATGGTCGCAAGATTTTGAAAATTAAATTTGATGAAAGTTCTGACGAAGCGCAAAAGCAGGAGCTGTTAGATCGTATCCTCAAGCTTTACGATGAGCAGATTACTTGCTACGGCGAAGACGGCCAGGAAGCATATCTCACGGGGCGTAAAGCGTACAACGTATTTTATTACTACCAAAAGTATGTTCCCAACCCAGATGATATGTTACAAGGAGCACTGGAAAAGACCGTAAAACTAGCGGGTAACGATATTGAAGATATTATTCTCGTTCCTTACGCAACGGTGGTGGTCAATCAATTTGCTAACGAAAAGATGGATAAGGCCGCTGCTCGTGGCGTATACGATGAGTTGAATGCAATTGCCGATTATAATATTGCTAACAATGCGGCGGTGGCAGATCGTTGGACGCAGGCAAAAGATGCCATGAACGGAGTTTTTAACCGCATCGAAAGAAATATTTTCGACTGTGATTATTTCGTAAATAAACTGGAACCTGCTTACCGTCAGGATGCGGATAATATCGAGTTAATCGAAAGTACCATTCGCGACTTGAAGAGACAGGGTTGTGACGATACCGTTCCATTATTAAAAGAATTGGAAGGCAAATATGCCGTTTGGGCGCAGAAAGAAAATGCGAGCCGGGTAGCCGAATTCGAAGCAAACAATCCAGCGAGTATCGCCAAGAAATTATACGATCAGGGGGACAACGCCGGAGCTATTGCTAAATACCAGGAAGCGGCCGATGCAGAAACAGATCCCGAAAAGAAAGCGGGATACATGTTTTCTATCGCTTCTATTCAGGGACGTAAATTAAAGCAATACAGTACCGCCCGTTCTACTGCTTTAGCGGCGGCTAAGATGCGCCCAAATTGGGGACGACCTTATATGTTGATTGGCGATCTCTATGCTTCTTCTGCTCGTAGTTGTGGTAACGACTGGAATCAGCGAATGGCAGTACTGGCGGCAATTGATAAGTATGCTTACGGTCGATCGATTGATCCTTCGGTAGCGGATGAAGCTGGTAATAAAATCGGAAAATATGCAGGTTCTAAACCTGAAAAGAAAGATGGTTTTATGCAGGGAATCAAGGAAGGAGACACCGCCAAAGTAGGCTGTTGGATCGGAGAAACCGTCAGAGTCAGTTTTAAATAATAGGTTACTTAACCTTAAAGATAAATATTTTTTAAAGCTCCGTCTTAATGCAAGACGGAGCTTTTTTTGAGCTATTTTATGAAATTATAATCAATGTTTAAAATTCCCCGTATCCTTGGGGCGGGGCAGTTCACTAGACTAATTATTTGGAAATTTCTGCCAATTCCCCCAATAACTGGACACAATTTATTAACTTCACTTCTAATTTTGTTCAGCCTATATTGGGTATGGGTACAACAAAAACTACTTTTATACTTTATACTACAAACATCTGAATCATGAAACAAATCAACACGGCACTATTTATTATGTTGAGTACGCTAGTGGTACTTATCTACGCCTGTACACCCAAAACAACGGAAGCCACGCAAGAAACGGTGACCGCTACCAAGGTTAAGCCTCCCGTTAACACGGAGAACCTCAGCCCTTGTCAAAAATGGGTCAATGAACCCTTCGAAGACGAAGCGCTGGAAGCTCACGTACTTTACCGGGATCAGATGAAAGCCCAAAACTATACGGCTGCTTTACCACTATGGCAAAAGGTCTATCAAATGGCACCCGCCGCCGACGGACGCCGGGACGCTCACTACATGGATGGCGCAAGGATTTATAAATATCTGATTACTTACGAAGAAGGTACGACTCCTGAACAAAAAGCGGCGTACCAGCAAAAAGTATTTGACCTCTATCAACAAGCAGTAGATTGTTATCCTGATAAAGCAAGTGACTATAAAGCACTCATGGCTTACGATTATTTTTATACTTTTCCCGGTACGAAGTCGGAAGAAGAAATTTACGAAATGTACAAAGAAATTGTGGATACAGACGGTCTCAAAACCAGCGTTTCTGTATTGAATCCATTCACTGCTTTAATTGTAAATCTATTACTGGAAGAAAAAATTCCAATGACCGAAGCTCAGAAATACGCAGGAGAAATTAATGCGATTTTTGAGCATAACAAAAAGGAACGAACGCCTACCGAGTGGAAAAAACAAGGCTGGGATATCGTAGAAAGTTATACGCCCGCTCGCCTTGAACAACTGGAAGGCATCAAAGGCTTCTATGATTGTGACTATTATATTGAGAAATACGCCGCTGAGTATCAGGAAAAGCCCAACGATTGCGATGCGATTGATGATTTTATCTCACGCCTTAAATATGGAGGATGTTCTGACACTGATCCTAATCTGGTAGCAGCTCGTACGGCTAAAAAGGCAAATTGTAAAGTGGAAATAGTGACTACGGGTAAATGCATATTCTTAGGCGCAGCCAGGGACTGTATGGAAAACGGAGATTACGATTGTGCCATTAGCAAATACGAAGAATATGTTGACTGTATTGATGATCAAGATAAAAAGGCAATTTACAACTTAAGAATTGCAAAAATTTACTACGTCCACAAAAAATCGTTTTCCAAAGCCCGCCAGTACGCCCGAAAAGCGGCTTCCCAAAAATCAGGCTGGGGCGCTCCTTATATGCTGATCGGTACGATGTATGCTTCTTCCGGTCCATTGTGTGGTCCGGGTACAGGCTTCGATAGCCAGCGTGTAACCTGGGTAGCCATCGACCAATGGAATAAAGCCAAATCAATCGATCCCAGTGTATCTGCTGATGCGAACAAACTCATCAACCGGTACACGCAGTATATGCCAACCCGCGCAGATATTTTTCAGCGAAGTATCAAAGAAGGTTCTACTTATAAAGTGCCCTGCTGGATTCAGGAAAATACAACGGTTAGAATTGCGAAGTAATATTGAAATATTGTTGAGTTGTTGAGTTGTTGAGTTGTTGAGTTGTTGAGTTGTTGAGTTGTTGAATCGTTGAATCGTTGAATCGTTGAATCGTTGAATTGAAAAGACGATTTAACAACTCATTTTTTTAATAAAAAAAATGGAAATAAAAAAATGCTCTATTTCCGCGCGACAAAAACACGAAAGAAGGTCTCTGCGTCTCCGCGCCCTCTGCGAGAAATAAAATTTTCAAAATAATTTCAAGTTAAAAACCCAACAAGCGAAGCGTTTCAACAAAATAACAAGCCCCATGAAATACCTATATCTCTTCCTTCCTATCCTCTTCTACAGCTGCTCCGCCTCTATCGACCAAACCCCGCCACTAGCGCCTCCCAGAGAAGTCAGTACCACGGATCTAACCGCCCGTCTGTCTGCCCATTTTATCCAGAATCCAGCCACTCAACCCGAAAAGGATCAGAACGCACTCGTTGGATACGCTATTGACAAAAACCTGAATGTACAAAGAACTGCCTCTGGAATGTATTATCAAATATTGAGGGAAGGCGATGGTTTGTCTCCAACGGCGACCAGTAAAATCAAAGCAGACTATGAAGGGAAACTATTGGATGGAACCGTTTTTGATTCTTCTTATAAAAGAGGAAAACCGTTAGAATTTAAACTTAATCAGGTGATCCGTGGCTGGCAGGAAGCGCTGCAATTACTAAAGCCCGGTGGAAAAGGTATTTTTTTAATCCCTTCCCGAATTGCCTACGGCGCAAAAGGCTTTGGTCATGAAATTCCGCCTAATGCACCATTGATTTTTACCGTGGAGCTGGTGGAAGCAAAATAAAGTATCCATATTTTTTAGTTTGATAAAATTATGCACTGAACTGGATTTTTCGCAAAGGAAAAGACCTTCCCTTTCCTTAAAAGTCCTTATCATTGCGGTTTATTTCACCAAAATAATCCGTTTTGAGAAAACAATTATTTATCCTTTTAGCAACTTTCTTCCTCTGCCAAACAGCATCAGCGCAAGACTCTCTTCAACTGGATCAGGTGGTGGTGACCGCTACCCGTATACCTACCGCTTCGTACAAAACCGGTAGAAGTATCTCCATCATTACCGCCGAAGAACTACGGGAACTACCCATCACGACGGTTGATGAAATGCTACGCTATTTACCGGGAATTAATCTCAATAGCCGTAATGATTTTGGCGTCCAGTCGGATATTGGTATTCGGGGTAGCACCTTTTCGCAAGTACTGATTTTGGTAGACAACGTTCGGGTCAACGACCCATTGACGGCACATTTCAATAATAATATTCCGGTCCCACTTGCTGAAATCGCGCAGGTAGAGATCATCCGGGGACCAGCTGCAGCTTCTTACGGTAGCGATGCGGTGGGCGGTATTATTCATATCAAAACAAGAACTTATCTCGCCGAAGCAATGGAAAAGCCGGTGAGTACGCGGGGTAATGTTGGTGTCGGCAAACACAATCTCAATCGTACCGACCTTGGCGTGAACTTGCAAAAAAATAATTGGCAGTTTTCTACCGCTTATAAATCCAATATCGCCGATGGCGAAACGTACGTAAATCCTAATTTTCTGGCCGGTACAGACCCAGATAGTTTATACCAAAATTTCTTTGACCTGCGTACAATCTCTGCCGCTGTTGCTGGAAACATTGGTAATGGATGGCGGGTTTATGGAAGAGTAGGCTACGACTATCGGGATTTTAATGCTAAATATTTTTACACTCGTAGTAGCTTTGACGAATCGGAAGAAACGGTAAAAAGTTTTTGGAGTCAGGGCGAGATTCGTTACCAAAAAAATCGCCACGAAGTTAGTCTCAACGGAGGATATAAAACGACGAATGATCTTTTTGTTTTTAATCCACTTTTCACCCCGAATGAACATGATACAAAACAAATTTTTACCAATCTGCTGCATAGTTTTAAAATAAATAATCAAATAACTTTGGCTTCGGGCGTCCAGCTTATTGATAAAAAAATAAACAGCACTGACCGGGGAGATCACCAAAATTTGTCGGTGGGAATTTACAGTATTTTATCTTATGCCTGGTCGGAGCGCTGGCAGACTCACGTGAGTCTCCGGGCGGAGCAGGATGAGAATTTTGGTTGGGAAATTTTACCGCAAGCGAGTTTGAGTTACCGTCAGAATGGCTTTGTCTTCAGAACTTCTTACGGCAGGTCGGTGCGGGCGGCGGACTTTACAGAAAGATTTATCTCTTCGCAAATTCCCGATTTGTCACCGGGACGTAACGTAGGGAATCCTGATCTAAAAGCGGAGTCTTCCCACTCTTTTGATTTGGGGGGAGAATATTATTTTAATAAAAACGGTTTGTTTTCGTTAACGGGTTTTTACCGGAAATCTTCGAACCTTATTGATTATTCGCTTCGCAATTCGGCTACAATTACCAATGTGAAAAATTTGCGGGAAGATGCGGATTATTTTTATGCAGACAACCTTTCCAGTACCAGCGTAATTGGCCTGGAAACTTTGGTAAAATATAGGTTTAACTGGAATAATAAAATTGATTTAAATACCCAACTGGCTTACACCTGGCTGAAAACTGAAGCCGAAGCAGGTGAATTATCAAAATATATTGCCAATCATCCAACGCATCAGTTTGGGTTAACGCTAGATCTGAGGGCTTATGATTTTCAAATTACCTCTGCGACCAGTTTAAGTACGAGGCAGAACGAATTGGTGGAGTCAATTGAGGGCGATATCCCAAATGATTATCTGGTTACTCATCTTAAATTTGGGTATAAATTATCCAGTGTTTTTACACCTTATGTCGAAATCAGAAACCTCACCAATACCAATTATCAGGAAATTCTGGGCGCCAACTTACCGCGACGTTGGTGGAATGTTGGTGTCAACTGGAACTGGTAATATTTTTATAAAGGAGGTGATTACAAAAAGAAGAGCCGACCTGCTACGTAGCAAGTCGGCTCTTTTTACCATTAAAAGTCAAGCCTATTTTATCTTAATAAATTTAGCCGTTTTTGCCTCCGGATTGCTACTATCATAAATGAAATAGGTTCCGTTTGGCAGATTGCCAGTATCTAATCGTAAAGTATTCTGTCCAAAGTCAGTATCAACCACAAAAGACTGCATTATCTTACCGGAAAGATCCGTAATTACCAGCATCATATTTAACGATTCTGTGTATAATTCCACCGTCAGTTGTGCACCTACCAATGGATTCGGATAAATCTTTAAATTTCTGTTTTTTTGACAATCCACTTCCAGATTTATCATATTGCTGAATTCAAAAGTCTCATCCAGATCAACCATCTTAAGTCGGTAATAATTTTCGGTATCCGGCTTTGTATCGACAAAACTGTAATCAGCGTTTATTGATGTTCCACCAGAAATTACCTCACCGATTTTACTAAAGCTTCTTCCATCTATGCTACGCTGAATCTCGTAGTGACTAAAGTTGACTTCCGAAGCAGCAGACCATTTTAAGGTTACTTTACAATCGTCGGTACTTCCTGTAAAAGCAATAAGTTCTACCGGCAAAACACTGGCTTTGAAACCAAAATCATAACTGGCAATCGCCAATTCCGTGGCTGGATTAACTGCCGGCGCTACGTCACTTTCTCCTTTGCCGAGGGTAACTACTGTCCCGGTTGGATTATTGGCATCCAGTTGTTCGTCACTTCCTGCATTGAGCGTAGTAGTTTCCATATCCGCTGGAGCAGTTGCACTGATCGTATAAACAGGAGTATTTGCATTTCCGTAATTTTCGTCTAGTAATAATTGACCAAAGCTGTAGAATCCTTGAGCATCCGTCGTTGTTACAACCGTAATGTCTGGGGTACTATCTCCGTTATAATCCACCATCATGTTAACGACTACGTTGGCAATTCCGGTCTCTCCTGAATCTTGTAAACCATTGGTGTTTAAATCATTCCACACTCTATTTCCCACCGCAGAGCCTTGATTATAATAACCAAAATCGATATCTGTCTGATCGGCTCCGTTAATGACTAAGGTGACCGGATCGTTTTCGCTATCTGTTCCCAGGCTATGCCAGAATCCAGTGAGCGTTTCCTGGGCATCACTGATGATAACAGAATAAGTTCCATCTGATAAATTTTGGAAACTATAGTTGCCCGTTGCATCGGTGGTGGTGGTAGCAATGACCCCACCAGCATCATCCGTCAGTAAAACCGTACTATTGGCAAAGCGAGTCGTCTCGCTATCGTTCAATGTTCCGTCGGCATTAGTATCTTCCCATATCGTACCATCGATGGAATACGGTGTATTTGCGGCGTAACCAAAATCTTTGGTAAAATCTAGTCCTCCTTTTGCGTTCAAGTCAGAAATGGAAAGACTGGCTCCCGGAGCAGCACCGTCCGGATCAACAGAATTATAATATACATTTCCACCCGGTAAACTTGCTACTTCCACGGCTACCACGTACGTTGCTACCGGATCAAGTGCACCAAAATAGTAAGTACCATTTTTATTGGTTTGGGTCGTGGCTACCAGCGTGGTACCGTCTGACTCAAATAAATTTACGGCTACTTTTTCTGCTCCTTCACCGGGAGAAATGGCAAAGTCATTATTGGTATCAATAAAAATGGTATTTCCGATAATTCCCTGGTTTGGCAAATGAGCGCTCGGTGCAAAACCAAAATCCTGCAGGAGATTATCTTCCGTACCGTCTACTGTAACCGTAGAAACAAAATCGTTATTTCCATCTGCGTCACTGACTGGGACGAGGCTATTTAAAATATTTCTCGTGTCGGTTACTTTGACAGAATAAGTATCTGCGGGCAATCCACCAAAAATATAATGACCATTTTCGTCGGTTATAGTAGTCGCAATTACTTCGCCCGTATTGTTGGTCAACTGGATCGTTACACCGGGAATTCCTGGTTCGTCAGTATCCTGCGTACCATCCGCATCCGCGTCGATAAATACGGCATCACTGATCGTGGATCCACTAGTTGGCTGGTAGCCGAAATCACCGAGGAGAACCACGTCGCCAGGAGCAACCATCATCGGCTCGCTGATATTGTCCGCATCTTTGTCTGGATCACCAATTGGGGTAGTCGCTACATTTGCCGGTAGAGTAGTGTCGTTTATTTCCAGGACATAAGCATTAGGAACAATATTATCAAAAATGTAAAATCCACTGGCATCCGTAGTGGTAGTACCTACTGGATTATCGTATATACCATCCAAGTCATGGTCGTTATATAAAGTAACGGTAACATTTGGAATACCTGCTTCGCCTGCATCTTGCACACCGTCACCATTGGCATCATTCCATACTCGGTTTCCAATCGCTCCGGTAGTTGCGCCGTTGGGATTATTCACATCCAAACTGGACACATAATTATATCCAAAAATAGCGGTTAGGTGTTCGTCCCCACCATCCGAAATATTTACGTTGGTCGTATGATCAGGCAGTAAGGTTCCTGAATCTTCGTTAAACGTAGGCAGCACTCCGGTTGGTAAACCAGCACTTACTTCCACGGTATAGTTGTCAATTGGCAGATTATTAAAAATATAACCACCATTTAGATCAGTCGTGGTAGTTCCAATAATAACATTATTGGATGCTCGCAGTAATACCGTTACATTTGGAATACCTTCTTCCCCTGCATCAAATATACCATTGGCATTTTCATCTAACCAAACCGTATTACCGATGGTTGCAGTAGGTGCAAAACCAAAATCGATATCCAGCCTAACATCTCCTGAACTACCGGTAGTAATTTCTACTGTAGCA
>CALLPK010000058.1 GCA_938015415.1 uncultured Saprospiraceae bacterium | reverse complement strand
ACACGGATAAGCGGGAAGGACATATTTTAAATTGGCATCGGGTAGGTCTTCGCAGCAAAGATCCCGTGCGACCGGATATAACGTTTGGGTAGGGTTAAAAAAATCTTCTAAAGTATATAAAAACGAATCTGTGACAATCTCAGTCTGCTCACTGATAACCGGGAAGTCTTCAACGACCAGGTTTATATTGTCTTCGTAACAACCGCCGGCATAGCCTGTACTATCGGTGCGTAAAAGATAGAGGGAATTACCTTGATCTACAAAACCAAAGGAGTTACCTAAAATTACCGTACCATTGTTAGGGGCAGGTTCAATGAAAGCGTAAGGATCTCTTTCGGGGGTGTCGTAGGTGCGATGCTGAAGTAGATCACCAACAGGGTTTACTTTAGCCAATATAATTGATCCGTCAGTACTAGCAGTTGGACCTTGAAAACCATAGGAAAAAAACTTTGATAGGATTAAATTTAAATTACCTGATTGATCAAAATGAAAATCGCTGATTATTTCAGTTGTCAAATTAGTTGTATCACGATATATTTTACATCCCGCTACATTTAGATTAGTATCTAGCATCAATAATGTTGGTCGATTTCTGTTTTGAAAAGCACCTTCAATATTTCTTACTGGAATATACAGTATGGAATCTGATTTTAAAAATTTATGATAAGTGCCGAAGAAACGATAGAAAGAGTTACCAGAATATATATTTTTATGATCAATCAATTCTAAGTCAAAACTAAATTTGTATATATCAATTGATCCACCATTAGAAATATTAAATGAAAAATTAGAACCTTTTACGATTATTGTGTTGTCTTGGTTAATTAATAGATCCGTTACAGTAGATAAATCACCATTTCTCCATAAGAAATGATTTAATATTTCGCCATTGTTGTTTATTTTTATTAAGAGAGAATTATTTCCATTTGCTCTTCCCATAATATAAATACTTTCCTCAACTTGGGTGATTCCAGAAAGTAACAATCGTTCTTTATTAGGATGAATAAATTCTTTTGACCAGATAATATTTCCATCATAGTCTAGTTTCATTAAATAGCTTCGTTTAAAATCTGCTGCGGGGTTGTTTCCTCCAGCCGAGACAAAATCTCGAAAACCAATTACCATAATTGTAGAGTCAGAAAGAATAGTGACATTTCTAAAAACTTCATGTATATCTAGCGAAAATGTATTAAAAATTCGTGGTGCTGAGATTCCGTATTTTTTTGCCCAATGAATATTTCCAAGTGAATCAAATTTCATAATAAAAGCTTCTGTATCTAGCCGATCAGATCCAGTTGTTCCGACAGTTAAATAATCTCCATTGTCAAATTTGTATAGAGCTAAAGGGTATTCTTCTTGATCAGATAAATCAATGCTTTTTTGAAAAAAGGTAGGCAGACTATCACAAGTACTAATATAAGATAATGAGGAGGAGTTTTGTTGAGAAAATAGCTGATTGGGATAAAAATTGATAATAGCCCAAATACTTATCAAGAGGAAATTTATTTTTGATGATTGACTGAACATAATCTCTAAAATGTTTGACATGCAGAAAATGGATGATTCTAGTTTATTAGATTAAGTTATTTAAATGGAAAAAATGTTGAAATATTAACTATCATAAAATGTATTTAAAAAATGATTAATGTATTGTTTGGTTTTTAAATTATGTTTTCATATAATGTGAATATAATTATTTTTAATCATTAAAACGTCTTTAACATGAAAAAAATCACCAAAAACCGTCGTTTGTTTACTTGTTTACTTGTTTACTTGTTTACTTGTCATTTTTCTGCTTTTTAAATCAGAATTTAGCACAAAACCAACCTTCAGTAGATCAATTTTTAGGCACCAATTGGCAATTTGTAGATGGCCCACTGGATGGAATAGATTGTGTGACGAATGTTCGTCAGTTCGTCAGATGGGTTAATATTCAGGAGGGGACTAAGGAAACCTTTAGCAATACTGCGGCCGAGGACTTATATCCAGATGAATGCCTTAACTTAAATCCGGTTAGCCCAGGAGTAGAGGGGAGCTTTGATCAGAGCTATGGGGTTATGGCAGATTTGAATTTAATAGTTATGCCAACCATAACGAGTACGATTCCCGCTTATAATCAAAATGAAACAGGTAATTTTCTATTTAGAGAAAATTGGCGTCCAATTACTTATGGACCAAACCCTTTAAATCCTCAGGAAATTATCGCAACTGAACCCACCGACGCCTCTGCTTCCTACATAGAGCGTGCCGATGTATTATATCATTTTATTGGCAGATATGGATCAGGCAACGCCGCGAATTGTGATTTAAAAATCTGTGATGATAACGATACTGGATCAAATGCCGGAGATGTTACTTTTATTGAAAGCTGGAATGAGCAGGATCGCTGGTGGACAAATACGCAAAATGGAATCATTCCAGAATATACCCAGTTCACCCCTGCAGAATATGCGGCGATGATCAATGCGGATATTGACGGAGCGGAAGGGACCTTAACTGGTACTGGGACAGATTGTAACGACAATACGATAACGTATCCTTTGGGAGTAAGAAACGTAGATCCAAATATTAGAGTTGTAATGGGAGGACTTGCTAATACGCGGTATGAGGATATGACTGGAGCGGGAGATATTATAGATAATGGAACTTTTGTAACCGCCTGGACTTATTGGATAGAAGGGATGCGAACTTGGTTTACCGCTAATAGAGCAGACGGTAATGATTTTCCAATTGATGTACTTAACTTTCATCACTATTCGGTCGATAACGAAAATTTATTTGCTGCTAAATGGCGGAGTCCGGAAGAAGATGAATTTCGGTTACAGGTTCAAGAAGAAATAGTTGCTGAGATGGAAGGTGCGGGATGGCGAACAGCAAATGATTATAGAGAACTTTGGATATCCGAGTTTGGTTACGATACAAATCAAGAGACTGCTCCGAATTTTGATTTTACAGATTTTACTACTAATAATCCTGATATTACTGCCGAAAATCTACAAGCACAATGGAACGCTCGAACCTTTTTGGAGTTATACGCTGCGGGTGTAGACCGGGCGATGGTGCATCATTTTCGGGATGCTCCCGGAGGAGCAAACTGGGATGGATTTACTGGATTAATCAGTGCGGATGATGAACCGAAAGAATCATGGTATTTTGTTTATGGATTAAAAAATATTCTGGAAGGATATAGTTTTGCTGAGGATGAGTCAACAGAGGATGAATGTAATCTAACTGCCGCTGATAGTGATTGTGATGCTGATTGTACGCGGATTTATCGTTTTGAAAATGAGGATGGAAACAGGATATGGGCAGTTTGGAGTCCAAGTAGTTGTGGAATAGAGTACGACATGCAATTTACGGATAATGACCTTGATGAAAATTGGGCATTACTAAGACTTGGAAGCCCTAGTATACAGGGTATCAGGGAAGACTTGACATTGATAAATGGGAGTATAACTTTGCAAGTAAATGAAACACCTCTTTTTATTCTGGAGGAGGGAAGAGAAGATGCACCAGAATGTCCGGTTGTTTTAGTGAATAATACAACTTGTTCCAGTGCGTCTTTAGATATTCAAATTCCTGCTGGACAAAATTATGATTCTTATCAGATTTGGTATGGTGAGTATGATCCTGCAACTGATCCTGTGTTTGAACCGGACTTTGGTGCTATTGAAGGAAATTTAACTCGGTTCGGCTATGATTTTGACGGAGCAAGGAATAACTTGATTTTAGACGGTATATCTCCTAATACTAGTTATGTAATTTATGTAATTCCAGAGAATGGCAGTGGAACGCCTCTTATCCCAACGATCAATGATGTAGATGTACCTTGTGCTACGTTATTAGAAACTGCGGATGATATTTCTCACTGTGGCCTTCCTGTTTATGACCCTACATTTGCCAGTATCGAATATGGTAGTACTACTCAGCAAAATACTTTATTATTTGATGATCAAATGAATGGTAATATTGATTTTTGTTCTATTTATCTTAACAACTTGCCAGAACCAGGACCACAGGAAGTCCCGCATGACATGAGTGTCTTTAATGGTGGGAGTAATTGGACTGAATGGGTTTCTTTTAATGGTAATTCAGACGTAAATGAGTTAACAATTGAATTTCTAGAGTCTAATTACGTGATAGATCAATTAACGTTTTTTGATGCAACTTCAGCCGGTCTTATTACTTTTGAGTACTCATTAACCGGAGAAGAGAATGATTATACTACTCTCGTCGAATATTACACGAATAGAGGAGAAAGGTTTTGTTTAGTGCATGAAGAAGAAATTAATCCAATGACGATGAGATACGATTGTATTACTGAGGGTTTTGGAGCTTGGTATACATTAAGTGATTTTGAACAACCAACAACAGGGATAAAGTTTTTAAGAGTCACTTCTACTAGTAACGAAGCGAGATTAACCGAACTCTTTATCTGTGGTCGCCCTGGTTGTCCTGATGATAATCTTGTAGTTGCACCTGTTTGTAACACCGCTGATTTTGCGGCTTGTGCCGAGTCAGCAACTTTTAGTAAACTGGAAATACAAGGGAATAGTGGAATGGAAACGCTTTTACCTAATAGTTTTTCGAACTTTAATTACCCTTCTTCCTTTTTTAACGAACGTGGCTCCAACCAACTAATTCCCGGCGTCACCTATAATCCTCAAGTTGAAACTTGTATTGAAGGAACTTGCTCCACGGAAACTTTAAATTTCATGGTACCTGATGATAGTGAATGTCTGTTAGATAAATCGCCGATCGATGTCACCGCTCGATTCGCTGGAAGTTGTGGTAGATATATCTTACCCGTAGATGAAAATGTAGAAGAAGAAACACAAGTACAAGTTTGGCTATCACATACGGTTGAATTTAATGATAATACAGTCCATCCACTGGTTCGGGATCCAAATGCTGAGATGATGGTGCTGACCGTTGAAACTGCTATGATGATTGGTAAGAGTATTAATTTTTCTTATGACCGGTGTGAAAAAAATGTCTATCTCGCCTATCGTTATTTTACGGAGTCAGCGTCAAGCCCATTATATAATTTATCTTTGGTTACTTCGAGTACTGTAAATAACAATGCCTGGCAAACGATTTGTAAATGCGTTGGTTCGAATGCACCTACACCAATTTTTATCATGGAAGACTGCTATCTTACCGACATCTTCTACCGTAACCTGGAAGTTGGAGAAAAACTCCAGAACGAAGAATATACTATTGATGTTAATAATAGCAGTTCTGGTAGTAACTCCAATTTTGATATATACAGCAGTGCCAGCAGTAACAATGGTACTCCAGAAAGATTAGAGAGAGAACAACGCACGATCAATAATAAAAATTATATTTACCATTTGGAATATCCGGAAACAGCGAAAAGTTTGCGATTTAAAAAGAAGGAATCCAATCCTTGGGTGGTCCTGGATCTAACCACGATTCCTTGTATGACCACCAACAACCCGCCAGGAAGCGCTGCTCAAAATGAGCATACCCAGGAAGCGAATCTTAAAGTTTCTACTTCATTACGTTTATACCCTAATCCCACCCAGGATTACCTTAACGTAGAAATTACGGAATCGGCCCAGCTGCTCCTCCTCGGCGTAGATGGTAAAGCACACGATCTGCGAGACCTGAAATCCACCAGTTATGGTTATCAGTTTTCTACGGGTCATCTGACGCCCGGCCTCTACTTGTTACGCACCATCAACGAGTCCGGCAAGGTAGAAACCGGTAAATTTCTGGTAAGAGAGTAACGAATAAAAATCACCACATCTTTACATAATCCACAAAGGCATCTCGTTTCGGGATGCCTTTGTGTTATTTATTTAGTCAGTTAATATTCTTTAATCAATGGTTCGGTAACTTTTTGATTTTGCCATTAATTATGAAATTGACAAGCGTTTTTTGCCCGTTAACTGGTTTGCTTCTCTTTAACGTATTTCACGTATGTGGGAAGCCAACTAGCTAACCAGCAAACGGGCTAACTAGCTAAATTTACCATTTACTCATCTCAGAATTAAAATTTACCGAACCATTGTTAATCGTGCTGCACTTTTCTGGTGGGTACATTTTCCTTCCCAGCCACCACCACCACAATCTCTCCCTTCACCTTTTTTGCTTTAAAATGCTCAATTAAATTCGGCAACGTATCTGTGATATTTTCTTCAAATACTTTGCTGATCTCCCGGGAAACGGCCGCTACTCGATCAGCTCCACAATGTTCTTGTAATTGTTCCAGACATTTTACCAGACGATAAGGCGATTCGTATAAAACAAAAGTATAAGTTAATTCGGCTAGAAATAAAAGACGTGTTTGACGACCTTTTTTATGAGGTAAAAAACCTTCAAAGAAAAATTTATCGCACGGTATACCTGATACGACGAGCGCCGGAACAAAGGCCGTGGCTCCCGGCAGACAAGTGAGCGGAATTTTACGTTGGACGCATTCACGGACCAACAAAAATCCCGGATCAGAAATACCGGGTGTTCCCGCATCCGAAATCAAGGCAATCGTTTGTCCCGCATCCAGATGGTCGGCAATTTGTTCTACAATATTATGTTCATTGTGCGCGTGGTAGGATCGCATCGGAGTAGTCACTTCGTAATGCTTCAAGAGTTTGCCAGACGTACGGGTATCTTCTGCTAAAATCAAATCTGCTTCTTTCAAGACTCGTAGAGTACGCAAGGTGATGTCTTCTAAATTTCCGATCGGCGTAGGTAGGATGTAGAGCATATTGAAGGGTCAGCGTTTTTTAATTAAATTATTTCTGATGGAGAATAAATAAAGAATCGGCTTCTGTCCGGGAAAAGCAGTGTCCCTTCGCAATAGAAGCGCAAATTCAATATCCGATATTGGTCATCCAATATGCAATATTGATTAAGCTTCATCACTCGCCCGTTGTCGTTTCCTTGCCTTTCTGGTTTCAAAAATAAAATCAAAAACAGAGAGACCGACGTAAGACAGGATCATCAGCGAAAAGCCCAGTCCCTGAAAAAAAATCACAAATAAAATACTTAGCAAAATGAGAATAAACTGCCGTTCGTTTCCTTTCCACTTAAATTTTTTAAACTTAAAACTAATCATCGGAATTTCAGAAACCAGTAAATAGGACAGGATGGGAATCAGCGCAAAGAGAAAAAATAAATTGCCTACGTAAGAACGCAGACCGTAATAGTCGAAATGAAAAGTTAACATCAGTCCCACTACAAAAGCGGTACAGGCTGGCGTATTTAAACCAATAAAATCTTCTGACTGTCGGACATCCAAATTGAATTTTGCCAACCGTAAGGCCGCAAAAGTAGAGACAATAAACGCTGGAAGTGCCATCATTTTCAATCCCTTGGTACCCAAAAAAGATAAGCTGTCGGGATAACCTGTTACCGCGTCTTCCAGACCAATCACGAGTAGCATATAAATAATGGCACCAGGTACCACCCCAAAAGTAACCATATCCGCCAGTGAATCGAGTTCTTTACCAAAAGGAGAATTTACCTCCAGCCAGCGTGCCACCATACCATCAGAATAATCCGCTAAACCACCCACGAATACAAAGAGGAAAGCCTGTAGAAACTGGCCGTAAAAGATACAAGCTACCGCACAGCAGCCACAAAACAGGTTTAATAGAGTAATAATATTAGGAATATGTTTTCGCATTCCGATTTCGTGTCATTTGAAGGGTAAAAGTAGTCTTTTTTACCAAAATCATTTTAAACTGGACAGAGAAGCACACAGTTTATTTTTTTACCCTTAATTTTACCATCAATCTTAAACAATTTATAAGCACTCCAATAACTTTTTAGATTAGATTCCAAAATGATGCTAAGACTATTTCTTTTTTGCTTTCTCTTGGGAGGATGGCCGATTACCTTCCCTAATTTATTTGCACAGCCTGCCAACAACGAATGCGAAGATGCCATTCTGTTAATGGATCTGGACGATTGGTGCAGCACCAACGCCGCATTTACCAACGTTAACGCCGACTTATCCGGATTTGGACCTGCGAGTTGTTTTAGTAATGCCGACGGTGGAGATGTCTGGTTTAGATTTGTTGCTACGGCTACCGATGTAGTGATTGTAGCAGAAGGAGCAACCAGTGTGGCGCCCGGAGGTACGATGCGTAGACCGGAGATTGCGTTGTATCTGGGAGACTGTACAGGCGTCATTAACGAGCAACGTTGCGATGCGGATATCAGCGGAAATAACATCATAGATTTATACAAAGGAGGTTTGTCAATTGGAGAGACTTACTTGATTCGGGTCAAAAGCCAGATGAATAATTCTGGCACTTTTCAGCTCTGTGTCAATAATTTTAATCCACCGGTTTTCCCTGGATCAGATTGTGCCACTGCTGCGGTGCTCTGCGATAAAACGGCTTTTACCATTCCTCAGGTGATCGGCGCCGGTAATCTGCCGGATGAAGCCAATGGCTCTTGCCTCGGATTTAGTGGAAACTCGGAATCTAATTCTACCTGGTTCTCGTGGATTGCCGCCAATAGTGGAACACTCACCCTGGATTTACAACCGCTCAATGAGACGGATGACCTCGATTTTGTGATCTACGAATTGCCCAACGGGATTGAAAGCTGTGCTAATAAAACGTTATTGCGTTGCATGGCAGCGGGTGATTTCGCATCCGCTTTTCCCAGTCCTTGCCTCGGTGTGACTGGACTGGCTACCGGCGAAACAGACGTAAACGAGGCGGCGGGTTGTTCGGAAAATCAGTCTAATTTTTTAGCGCCCTTACCATTAGAAGAGGGAAAGGCTTATGCCATGATGGTGAATAATTTTTCCGGTACGGGTAGTGGTTTTAACGTTAGTTTTGGCGGAGACGCGGAGTTTTTGGGACCTGAGCCAAGTATGGTCATCAATCCACAGCTGGTCTGCGTGGGAGAAGCAACGGAGTTTGTGAGTACTTCTACTTTTTTATTAGGATCAATTAATAGCTGGGAATGGAGTTTTGGTGTAGGCGCTACACCGGCCACCGCAAGTGGTGTCGGGCCACACGCTGTTACTTACGCGGTGGCGGGTAATAAATCCGTCGCACTGACCATCGGAACGGAAGATGGTTGCCAGGTAACCGAAGTAAACTCCACGCTTTTTGTTGACAACTGTTGTCAGACTTTAAATGCCATCAACGTTACCGAAAATATTACCGATTTGGAATGTCTGACTATTCCAACCGGAGCCATCGATTTACAGATTACCAGTAATAGTAACATTACTTCGATTAACTGGGATAACGGATCAACCACCTCTAACCTTAATAATCTCTTTACCGGAATTTATGAGGTGTCTATTACCAATGCTTTGGGGTGTGATACGATGTTCGCCTACGAAGTGGGAGCACCCGCAGCGCTGACGACCACCACGGATATTACCATGCCTGCCTGTGCGGGCGGAATGGACGGTGCGGTGGTCTTGACGACTACGGGCGGTGTAATGCCATACCAGTATCTCTGGGAAAACGGAAATACTACAAATACGATTACCAATATCGGCGTAGACATATACGATGTAACCATATCGGACGCCGCTGGCTGTGAATTAATACTGGCGGTAGATGTCCGAGAACTGGAATTGGTCTTAAACTCCGGGATGCCGGTAGTAACACCTCCGCTTTGTTTTGATAGTAATGAAGGAAGTGTGATTTTTGATGTAACCAACGGAACACCACCTTTTGAATTTGACTATAACGATGGAAATGGATTTGTTAACAATAATATGTTTTCGGGATTGAATAGTGGCTTGTTTGATGTGCAGTTTCGGGATGCGAGCGGTTGTGTAGGAGATACGATTGTAGAAGTAATTCCACCCGAGCCGTTGGATCTTTCCCTCTCTGCAGTACCGATCAGTTGTTTTCTGGCGGACGATGGAATGGCTTCGGTATCGGTTACCGGAGGAGTAGGGGATTACAATTATTTATGGAATGATGCGAATGCAACGATGGATACCCTGGCCGTTGGATTGACCCCAGGATTGGCGACCGTTACGGTGACGGATGCGAACAATTGTACGATGGAAAATTCGATTAATATTATTGAACCAGCCGGTCTGTTTGTCAATGTTACAGGAGTGGAAGATGTTTTGTGTTTTGGCGATTCTACCGGTTCTGTCAGTGTTGCCGGACTGGGAGGAGTGCCGGGCTACAGTTATAGTTTGGATAGTTTGAATTTTACGACGGATTCGATTTTGCAGGACGTTGCGGCGGGTACTTTTCCAGTCTACGTGATGGATATGGAAGGATGTATCGCTACCGTAGATGCTACTATTTCAGAACCGGAGGAATTGGTAGTAGATGCGGGTCGGGATACCACCGTTAACTTGGGTTTTCCTGCTAGGATATCCAGTTTTGTGCTGCCCTTCGGGCGGCCGGTAGCCGTCACTTGGTCTCCCACGGCGGTATTGGATTGCATTGATTGCCCTTCTACGACTTTGGTACCGCTGAACACCGATATCTATGCGATTACGGTAATAGATAGTACAGGGTGCACCGCAACGGATTCGGTGACCGTCCGGGTCAATAAAAACCGGCCCATTTATATTCCAAATGCCTTTAGTCCTAACTTTGATGGGACCAACGATATTTTTACTGCCTATGGAAATCCCGGTGCGGAGCAAATTCAGTTGATGAGAATTTTTAACCGTTGGGGAGCGTTAATGTACGAAGGGAAGAACTTACCCTTAAATTCTACGACGATGGGTTGGAACGGTATTTTTAAAAATCAACAAATGCAGCCTGGCGTTTACGTTTATTATATCATCGTGGATTTTATTGATGGCGTATCGGTGGCGTACGAAGGAGATATTACGATTTTGAGATGATGGAAATAGACTTTTTTGCTAACACGTTATTAAGAGCAGCAAGTAGCCAGAAGCAAGGGTATTCAATTGATGAAAAAAAATCTATACATTATGTAATGTAATTTGCTCCAAAATTTTAGCTTTTTTTATTCTTTCTGTTCATTTTTTTTGGCAGAAAAAAAAACGAAACAAAAAAATCTGCCGCCTGTCGCATTTTTCGAATTCGGCACTTCTAATAAAATGTCAAACCGAATAAACTCGCTTTGAAATTCTGTTTATTATTTTTAATTTGTTAATTATTAGTCTTTTATCTTTTATTCAACAGTTGTTTAGCTCAAACAGTATTCGGTTTAAGACATTTTATTAATGCACCGAATGGAAAAAAGCTCAAGGTCGGAATCTTTGTCGAAACGAGAAAGTTTTGGTTCATTGACAAAACTTTATCAAGAAGAAATTTTCATAAAATTGAGATTTAACTATTAAATTTTACAGAAGAATTGTTTTGCAATTGCTGATTAGATTGAACACCATAGCCAGAAGCAAGCGGCAAACAGCACATACTAAACTAATTTTCAACCAACTGATTCGCATTATTCTTAAAAAAAACAATAATGATAAAGTTCAGCTATTTATTGATCTGCTTAAGTTTCGTTTTTATAAGTTGTGAAAATGATATGGAAGCCGTTAATGCTTTATTTTCAAAAGATCAGGTAAAAATTGAAGAAGCCAGAGATGTGCAGTTATTGTACAGTGATTCGGCGGTGGTTCGGGTTCGGGTTAGTGGCCCCAAAATGCTGCGGTACATAGATCATACCCAACCCAAAGAAGAATTTCCAGAAGGAATTTTAATCGAATTTTTGAGGCCTGGTACTAACAAAGCCCAAGGAAGTCTAACCGCCAAATACGCCATTCGACTGGAAAATCAGAGCAAAGTAATTGTCCGGGACGACGTCGTCTGGAAAAGTGGAAAAGGAGAAGAACTCAGAACAGAAGAACTCACCTGGGATGATCAGCGTAAAGTAGTTCATACCACGCGCTTCGTAAAAATCACCAAACCGGAAGAAGAGTTTTTTGGCTATGGATTTGAGGCCGATCAGGATTTCAATCACTGGAAAATTTTTAATCCCACCGGCCGAATGAAGGTGGAAGGACTGGAGGAACCATTGTAGTTTTCTTAGTAGAAGCGTAATTTATTGAGCCACAAAGACAACAAGAAATTTAACTTTTTCCGAAGGAAAAAGATTTTATGGCCTTAGTCTTTACTACTAAGGTCTTTTATCACGATTTTATGTGTTTTTCCTTTGTGACTTAGTGTCTTTGTGGCAATAGTAAATTTTGTTCTGTACTTAGCGTTTTTTGCCTATATTTGGTGATTACCTAAGTTTATAGACACGCTTTACGTTGCTAGTATTTTCTAAAAATTATATTTTCTTTGCTAACGATCATCATCTTTTTGCTGTTATCTGCCCTCTTTTCCGGTACTGAAATTGCTTTCGTATCAGCCAGTAAGTTGCGGATAGAACTCAAGCGGAGTAAAGGCAATCGCCGGGCACGGATGCTTTCTGGTTTTTACAATCGACCCGCCGAGTTTTTAGCCACCATGCTGGTTGGTAACAATATTGCCCTCGTTGTTTTTACCACCCTTATTACCGCGCCACTTACATTGTTGATCAATCAGTATTTAAATATTGGTACGGATGCACCGCTGATGCTGCTGATAAATACTTTGTTGGTCACCATTATTATCTTAATTTTTGGTGAATTTTTACCCAAGACTTTGTTTCGACTTTTTGCGGATGAAATCCTTTATTTTCTCGCTATTCCAATTCGTATTTTACAATTTATTTTAGCGATTCCCGCCTGGATCATGACCAAACTCTCCAACTTTTTTTTAGGAGCTGTTTTAAAAACGCCCATCGAGCATACCGCTAATATTATCACCCGACTGGACCTGGAACAATTCATTCGGGACACCCTCGTAGAATCCGAATCGGAAGAAGATATTGCGATTGATACCGAATTATTTGAAAATGCGTTGCACCTTAAAAAAATAAAAGTACGCGAATGTATGATTCCCCGTAAGGAAATAGAAGCTATTGACGTAGCGGCCTCGCTGGAAGAATTACGACAGGTTTTTGTGGAGAGTTATCACTCGCGTATTATCGTTACTAAAGACGGAGATATTGATCAAGTACTGGGATATGTACACCACCAGCAGCTTCTCAATGATCCCCGCCGACTCCGGGATATTGTCATTGATATCCCAATCGTTCCGGAAGTGATGAGAGCCCGGGATTTGATGAATTTATTAATTAAAAAAAGAATCAATATCGCCTGTGTGGTGGATGAGTTTGGCGGAACTTCCGGAATTATTACCTTGGAAGATATTCTGGAAGAAATATTTGGGGAGATCGAAGACGAACATGATCAGGAAGAATACGTAGAAGATCAGATCAGCGAGTATGAGTATTTATTTTCTGGACGATTAGAAATAAGTTATCTTAACGAAAAATACGAAAACCTCGATTTTCCCGAAGGAGATTACCATACGTTGTCCGGCTACATTGTCATGACCAACGAAACCATCCCTCAAAAAGGAGAAGTAATCACCTTAGACGATTATCAGTTCAATCTGGAAGTAGTGAGTGATACGAAAATTGAATTGATCCGGGTGACCAAGATAAATACCGGAGATGAAGAAGCTATTAGCTAATATTTTTTATTCCTTTCCTATTCAGTTGGTGGTTTTACACCTGCGGAACAATCTCCTGTTGATCATCACCTGGATCTTAATTACGCTCCTGATGACGGGACAACTGGGACGGATATTTGGTATTCGCTATTTGTTTCTGGCGCCGGAATATTTGGGCGAAGTAAGTGGCTTGAGTTACTTTTTTTTGGGGCTGGGATTCGGTGCTTTTTTTACGACCTGGAATCTGACCGCCTATTTGCTGGATGCTCACCATTTTCCTTTTTTGGCTTCTCTGGCGCGTCCTTTTACCAAATTCTGTCTCAATAATTTTATCATTCCATTGGCCTTTTTGGTACTCTATTTTGGGCACACTATTTATTTTCAGGCCTATAACGAGTATCGCGAACCATCCATTATCTTCTGGCATTGTCTGAGTTTTGCGATGGGTGTTGGATTCTTTGTACTGGTTTCTTCTTTTTATTTTAAATTTACCAATAAAGATATTTTTAGTTTTAGAAAAAAACGAAAAAAAATACCGCCTAACTTACTCAAATCTATTGCTCCCGGACGACACCTCGAAGAACTACCTACCGTAAAAACTGGAATCAGTACCTGGCGCGTAGATACTTATCTTACCGAAGAGATGAAAACTCGTCTGGTGCGTAACGTGGAACATTACGATAGCAGTATCTTGTTAGGTGTTTTTAAACAAAATCACTTGAATGCCCTGGTTGTACAATTAATAGCGATGGTCGTATTGATTAGTCTGGGATTAGCGATTGACAATCCGTATTTTCGGATTCCCGCCGGCGCGAGTATTTTTATTTTGGGGTGCGTGTTTCTTTCGATTACGGGGGCGATCACTTACTGGTTTGATAAATGGCGTTTTTCTTTATTTGTAATTATATTGTTTTTGATAAATTATCTTTCTAGCTTCGATCTTTTTACCCACGAAAACAGAGCGTACGGACTGGACTACAAAATACCTCCGGTAGAGTATACCTACAAAAACCTTCAGGATATTAGTAATAATGGAAATTGGGAAAGAGATAAGGCGCATACCCTCCAAATTCTCGAAAACTGGAAAAAGAAAATGGCTACCCAAGGGGTCGAAAAACCCAAAATGGCCATCTTTTGCGTCAGTGGAGGAGGGATGAAAGCCGCCGTTTGGAGTATGCAGGTAATCCAGGAATCTGACAGTTTGCTCAACGGAAAATTACTGGAACATACTACTTTGATGACTGGTGCCTCCGGTGGGTTGTTGGGCGCCGCTTATCTGCGCGAGCTAATGCTCAACAAAAAAGAAAACCGGATAAAATCCTATTACGGTAAAAAGTACATCGAAAATATTTCCAGTGATTTGCTCAATTCGCTGACCTTTACCATTATCTCCAATGACTTGTTTTTACCCTGGTCTACTTTTCAGGTAAATGGTCATACTTATTATAAAGACCGAGGGTATATTTTTGAAAAACAATTGGCCGAAAATACCAACGGAGTGCTGAATAAAAAACTCAGCGATTACTATCAGCCGGAATTTGAAGCCAAAATTCCCATGCTTTTCATCACCCCTTCGATTGTCAACGATGGTCGCCGTTTAATCATTTCTCCCCATCGGTTATCTTATATGACCCTTCCTCCGGTGAGTGCAGAAAATAAAGGATCACTGGAAGTTGACGCGGTAGACTTTATGACCATGTTTGAAAAACACGGGGCCGCTGAGCTGCAATTTACCACAGCGCTGCGGATGAACGCCACCTATCCCTACATCCTGCCCAATGTCTACTTACCTACTAAACCTGCCATCGAAGTCATGGATGCTGGATTTCGAGACAACTACGGAATCATGTCCGCCACCCGGTTTTTGCACGTCTTCAAAGACTGGATCAAAGAGAATACTTCCGGCGTAGTCCTAATCCAGGTAGTCGGTCGGGACAAAATTCAGGAAATTGATGAAAACGATAATCAAGGAATGATTTCCAGTTTATTGAATCCACTCGGTATCCCCGGCCAGATTTTATCTCTGCAGGAATACGAGCAGGATACAAACCTGGGTTATATATTTGAAATATTGGGAGAAGATATGTTCGAAATAATCCGGTTTATTTACCGTCCCAGCAAAGATAACGAAATGGCCTCCATGACCTTTCACCTGACCAGCCGCGAGCGTAACGACATTCAGCATTCTTTCTTTTTACCACAAAACCAAAAAGGGGTCAAAAGGCTGGTAGAAATATTTGAAGAGTAGTAGGAATTTCAACCGCAATGGCAAATTCAATGACAATCTCAATGATAAACTCCTCTTCCTCAAAAAACTCGCTAACAAGCAAAAAAAGCAAAAAATAAATAAAAGCCCTCAACAAAAGTTCAGGAGCGGGTAGCGGTTCTTCCTTCAGGAAGTCAGAAGGTAGCAGAGCAAAAAAATCAACTTCAATTTTCTCGTCAACGTTAGAACACGTCAAAAGAAAGCCCATCGTCCGCCAATTGTCCGCCAACTGAAAGCCAAACGCGATAAAAGGGAAGAAGCCCATCGTCCACCCACCGAAAGCCCTCACCATCAGAAGAGCAAACACGCTAAAAGAAAGCCAATTGTCCGCCCATCGTCCGCCCACTGAAAGCCAAACACGATAGCAGGGAAGAAGCCCATCGTATAAAAATTTTGCCTTTCCCCTTCTTAACTGTATCTTTGCACCTTCATTTCACGACCTTGTATCTTTTATATTAAAACTATTACTTATGGCTATGCCTAAAAAGATCAAATCTGCCCTCATTTCTGTTTTTTCCAAAGAAGGATTGGAACCCATTGTGCGGCTATTGGACGAGCAAGGTGTAAAATTGTATTCTACGGGAGGAACCCAAAAATTCATCGAAAATCTGGGAATAACCGTCGAAGCAGTAGAAAATATTACCGAATATCCTTCGATTCTTGATGGACGGGTAAAAACTTTACATCCAAAAGTCTTTGGCGGATTACTGGCGCGTCGGGAAGAAGGACATCTGGCGCAGTTGGCCGAGTATGATATTCCAGAAATTGATTTAGTGATCGTGGATTTGTATCCTTTTGAAGAAACACTAGCTGTTACGGATGATGAACTTACAATTATCGAAAAAATCGACATCGGAGGTATTTCCTTGATTCGGGCTGCCGCCAAAAATTATCGGGATGTAGTAGTGGTGCCCAGCCGCGAGGAATATCAAATGATCGGGCAAATTCTCAAAGAAAACAAGGGAGCAACGACCGTGGAGGAACGTAAAGAACTGGCCCGTCGGGCTTTTAAAGTTTCTTCTAATTATGACGTAGCGATTTTTAACTATTTTAACGAAGATTCGGAAGATACCGTTTTTAAACAAAGTATTCACACCTCGCAGCCCTTACGGTACGGAGAAAATCCACACCAAAAAGGAAATTTTTACGGAGATTTTGACGCAGTATTTGAACGCCTTGGCGGCAAACCAATTTCTTATAATAACCTGGTAGATATTGACGCAGCAGTTAGTTTAATGGCAGAGTTTAAATCTGATAACCCAACCTTCGCCGTTCTCAAACACACCAACGCTTGTGGTATTGCTACTCGTGAAACAATACTGGAAGCCTGGAAGGCAGCACTGGCTGGTGACTCCGTTTCTGCCTTCGGAGGTATTCTGATTGCTAATCAAACAATTGACCTAGCCACGGCTACCGAAATTGATAAAATATTTTACGAAGTATTAATTGCGCCTGAATTTACGGAGGAAGCAAAAGAATTGTTGTCAAAAAAGAGTAAGCGGATTCTATTGAAAATAAAAGACTTCTACGTTTCTAAAAAATCCTTTAAGACCTTACTCAACGGCGTAATCGAACAGGAGATGGACTTGAAAACAGAAGTAGAAGCCGATTTTAACATAGCTACCGACGAAGCCCCGACTATTGCGCAGATCGACGACCTGTTATTTGCTAATAAGTGTGCTAAACATTTAAAATCGAATACCATTGTTTTGGCTAAAAATCGTCAGTTGATAGGGATGGGGTGTGGACAAACTTCGCGGGTGGATGCCTTGAAGCAGGCGATTGCCAAGGCTAAACATTTCGGTTTTGAACTGGAAGGTGCAGTGATGGCTTCAGATGCATTTTTTCCCTTTCCGGATTGTGTAGAAATAGCGTGGGAGTCGGGTGTGAAGGCCGTAATTCAGCCGGGAGGATCGATAAAAGATCAGTTGAGTATCGATTTTTGTAATGAAAAAAATATCCCGATGGTGATGACGGGAGTAAGACACTTTAAACATTGATGCGCCATTTTTTTATAAGAAAGCATCTTTAAGCAAAAGGCTTGTTAGACAGTTTGCTAGCGAACTGGCCAACTAGCAAAAAAAATATTCATTTGAATCTTATTCTTGACATTGGCAATACGAGAACTAAAATAGGCGTTTTTAGAGGACACAGGTTGGTGAAAAAAATGATTTGGGATCAATGGACCTTACGCCAGGTAAAAGAATTGATCGAGCAAAAAAAAATTACCCGGGTCGCACTCTCTACGGTTAGCGGCCTTAAAAAACCGGTAGATAATTTTTTTAAAAAGCATTTTTATTATATCAACCTGAATGCCGATACTGCTCTTCCCATTCACAATCATTACAAAACTCCTCAAACGTTGGGTAAAGATCGCTTAGCTGCCGTAGTAGGCGCTTTTGCCGAATATCCTAATCAGCATAATTTAGTCATCGATGCGGGTACCTGTATCAAATATGACCTGATTACTGCGAACGGTGATTATTACGGTGGTAGTATCTCGCCCGGTATTGAAATGAGATTTAAAGCCATGCATCATTTTACGGCCAAGTTGCCATTGGTGGAGCGTGGAAACGTACGGAATTTGGTTGGAAACAACACTAAAACCGCACTGCAAACCGGCGGTCAGCTGGGAGCACTTGCGGAAGCAAGCGGTTTTATCCGTTGGTATGAAGAAAAATACGGACAGATTAACGTTATTTTAACAGGCGGGGACGCTGATTTTTTTGCTAAAAAACTGAAAACCCGGATATTTGTAAATCAAAATTTAGTGCTGACCGGACTAAATAAAATTTTAAACTATAATGTCGAATTATCGGAGTAGAAAATTGTGGATTTTCGTTTGCCTTTTAATCGGGGTGACTACCTACAGTTTTGCTCAGCCAAAAATTAATTCCCCTT
>CALLPK010000057.1 GCA_938015415.1 uncultured Saprospiraceae bacterium | reverse complement strand
TTCTTTAAATACTTAAACCAAGGAGATTTGTAAAAGGCCATTTTTCTGTTCTTTTAAAAAGGTTATTTAAATGAGTTAATAGTATGGGTTATATATTAACACAAATGTTGATAGTTATACCCTTGAACATAACGTTCAGGGATGAAAAAGTTACAATAATATTTGGATAAATTTCAATTGAAAGGATTCGAAGGTAATTCTGTGTCAAAGAAAATCAAAAGCATAACCCAGACTGGATAGTGCTTTTGATCTTTTTTATTTCTGAAAGATTAGAAATCATTAATAGAACGTCCAAGGAACGTAAGTGCACAACGGAAGCCTACGTAAGACTTGGTCGTATCCTGGAATTCCCAGTGACGGGTACCCGTCTGCATAAAGTAAGCGATATCTTTCCAGGAGCCACCACGAATTACTTTTCGTTTTTGTGCTTCTGCGTCATCATCTTTGGCGTCATAGCGCAAATCAGGATTCAGGTCGTGTAAGAAAGAGTAGGCATTTTCGTGAAAAGCGGTATTGGTCCACTCTGATACGTTTCCAGCCATATTGTAGAGGCCATAATCGTTCGGGAAGTAAGCATCTGCTTTTACGGTGTATAAACCACCATCTTCCGGATAATTACCTCGACCAGGCTTAAAGTTAGCGAGCAAACAACCTTTGGCGTTACGAACGTAGTATCCACCCCACGGGTATGGTGCTAAATCGTGACCACCACGAGCTGCGTATTCCCATTCGTGTTCGGTTGGTAAACGGAAATCTTCACTGTTTACTCCGTTTCCTTCGTAAGAATTCCACAGTTTGGTTCTCCAGTAAGAGAAAGCCGCCGCCATTTTCCAGTCTACCCCAACCACCGGATAATCATCGTAAGCCGGATGCCAGAAATAGTTACGGGCCATCGGCTCGTTGTAAGAATAAGCGAAATCGCGAATCCATACCAAGGTGTCCGGGTAAACCAATACTTTGTCTTTTTTGATGTGAGAAGTACGATTGGCGTCTCTCTGGTGCGCGGCAGCCTGCCAGTCGTACCATTGAAACTCGTATTCCAGCTTAGAAACGTTGAGTTCTTTCTTCCCGGCAAATTTTTCGTCGCCCTGGTAATAAAGGTCTTCGAGTGTTTCGTCGGTGGGATCGATTTCCATTTCCCAGTCAATTAACTCCTCTCCACTTTCCGTTTCGTAGTAGTTATCTAACATCGTATGAGAAATACTGTCCTTTACCCAATACACGAACTGTCGATACTCATTATTGGTAATTTCAGTGTCATCCATATAAAACCCGGAGATAGAGATGGATTTTTGTCGCTGGACCATGGTATTGGCTACATCCTGATCACTGGGACCGATATGCAGTGTTCCCGATGGTATGTAGACCATACCGAAAGGATTAATACCCTTCCAGGAGGGACGATTGTCAATTCCGACTAATTGGCCGGTCTGACCTGTTCCGCAAGCGGAAACGATTAACGCTACGCAAAATAACGCTAAAGAAGTTTTAAATAATTTTTTCATTTAACACCCGAGTTTTCCTTCAGATTGATAATAAGCAAAAAAGTAAACGTAAATATAGTTTGTTTATATAAAAACAAAAACTTATTCGCAGTTATTGTTTAATATATGTCAAAGTGCACGCCAAAAAGCTACTGGCAAAGCTGGTTTGCTAGCAATATATCGTAAAGTTTGGTTTGCGGTACTTAGATTGTTCTCAAAAATGTAGAATAAAACGCCTCATTATAAAAAACGAGGATTGTAGATAATGTCCGGAGGAATTCCTGCTCCAATTGCTTTATTCAAATTATAATTAACCATTATTTCGTGTGAGCCATTACTAACCGACTTAATAGCCGATAAGGTAAGATCATACGCGTACGCAACGGTCATTTTAGGGTTTAATTTAAATCCTGCAATTATTGCTACGGCATCAACCGTATTAGAATTATATCCTCTAAACGAAGCACCTCCGAATATATTGTCATTATATCTCAATAAAGCAGATAATTCTATCTGATGCTCTACTAAATCTGACTTCAATAGTAAGGAGGGGTGTAGTGTAAATGTGCTTCCAATTTCTAAATTCCCTGCAAAAATAAGAAAATAATTCCGATTCAAAGAAATATTTGTGTTGGCATTTCCTCCTGTGAGCGAAATTTGTGATTCTGTTAGGTTACTAACGGACAATCCTACTTCAAATTGTTGGCTCTGAAAATAAACGCCCGCGTTGAAAATTGGAGCCATTGCTCTAATCTCCGTCAGCGGTAGTGATCCATCGTTATGTTCTAGATTATTGGGGTCGTCACCATAAATTCCATCGGGAGCTCTTAATTGAGTTCCGTCCAGAGATTTTTCCAGTAAACCACCGGATAATCCTATTGTGAGAAGATGCTGTTTGCCTACTGGCAACCAGTAATTATAGCTGGCCGTGGCGGAAGTCGTACGCTCGGGCCCCTGCTCTTCATTTTCAATATTTATGCCAAATCCACCATTCAATCGATACATGGGCAAATGCGCATTTACTGTTTGTACAGATGGTGATCCAGGCAAACTTACCCACTGCTTTCGATAAACGCCCGTAATACTCAGACTATTGTCCAAACCAGCATAAGCGGGATTAAAATTATATTTATTCAGAGCAAATAAACTGTACTGCGGTGCCTGTTGCGCTGTCACCGAAAAGCCAGTTAACCAAATAATTAAACAGGTAATTGTTTGTTTCATACGCGGAATGATTACCGAATGGTTGGTTTTTGACAAACCAAATCACGGGCTGTATTACTAAGTTACTAAATTCTCGGCATAGATACCTTATAGGTTAAACGGGTAAACAGATCTTTGTTGTCTTTTTAGCAAAAATTAATTTAAAAAATCAATTTCCAGATTATCGTAGGCAATTAAAACGTTGGGGGGCAATGATGCTTCCACCACTTTGTGCAAACCCATTTTATGGCTCAGGTGAGTCAGATAAGCTCGAGCTGGTTTAATTTTTTGGATGATCTCCAACGCCTCGTTAAGATTTAAATGCGAGTGATGTTGGTGCTGATGCAAGGCACTAATGACGAGTAGTTCGGTACCTTTTATTTTTGCCAGTTCGGAATCACTGATTGTTTTTATATCAGTCAGGTATGTAAAATTGCCAATTCTAAAACCGAATACGGGTAATTTCCTGTGTAAAGCATCAATTGGAATAATGGTCGTTTCTCCAATTTTAAATGGCTTTTTGGTATCAATATTTTTCAATACGATCGAAGGAGCCCCCGGATAAGGATGGTCGCTGAAAATATAGGGAAATCTTCTTTTTAAATCCTTTTGTACCGTCGAACGTGCGTAAACCGGCATATCTTTTCCTGATCTAAAGTTAAAAGGTCGTACGTCGTCCATACCAATGATGTGATCGTTATGTTCGTGGGTGAGGAGGATCGCATCCAGTCGATTTATTTTAGCCCTTAACATCTGTTGCCGAAAATCCGGACCAATATCGATGACCAGGTGCTGTTCGTTGATCTTTAAAAGAATCGCAGAACGCAGCCGCTCATCGCGGGAGTCATCAGAGATACAAACGGGACACTCACAACCAATGATCGGAATGCCCTGAGAAGTACCCGTCCCTAAAAATCTTATTTTCAATGCTTGCTAATTTTCTGGGGTTACTGGAGTTGTCTCTGCTTCCGCATTTTCTTCAGCAGTTGTTGCTTCTACAGTTTCCTCTTCCGAGCCTTCTTCTTTGGCCTTAAAAACCTGCGTCAGTTGATCGTAAAGATTTTTTTCCTTATCATCAAGTGTTTCTATATCCACCTCTACGTTTCCAAGTATCTCGATTAGACAATTGATCCGGGCTTCAGCATCATAAAATTTATTGATCACCGCAATTCGTCTATTTTCTACGATGCAATAACCAGATTGAAAATTCCCCCGTTCGTATCGGATAATATATTTAATCTTGTCGAAAAGATCTTCTACTTTCTTTAAGGTATGTTTAGTATATTTAATCATAAGTTCATATTGATATTGTTTATAGTATCTTCGCAAATATAAGCATTGAAGTTGTTTAAAACCGTTCAAAATTTCAAATTAAAAAAATCACCATGCGTTTTATTCTTTTTTATTTTTTTATTTTCTTATTCACTTCTTCTTCGTTATCCGGACAGGAAACGGTCGAACGGAGATTTAAAGGAGGAATCGTAGCGGGTTTTAATCTTTCACAGATTGAAGGAGACGATGCGGCGGGTTATAATAAGATTGGGCTGCAAGCAGGTGTCAGGGTCGCGATTGTTTTAAAAGAAAAAATGGATTTGGGGATAGAAATGTTATTCAGTCAGCGAGGCAGTGCTGCCCGTAATGCGAATCAGGGTGCTTTTCCTTTTAAATTAACCCTCAATTATATTGAGGTACCCGTAATCTTTAATTATATGGACTGGAAAGCGGAAGACGAAGATTATTATCGACTGCACTTCCACACTGGTCTTTCCTATGGACGATTGATTGGATTTTCCAGCGATGACAATCAGCTTACCGTGCTGGGGGATTTTTTCCGCGACAATGATGTCAGCTGGATTGGTGGAGCTACTTATTATGTCAACGAAAACCTGGGAATCACTATTCGTTACACCCGATCAATTTATCCGTTTTTTGTAGCAGATGAAATGACTACACCCAACGCAAAATCCTTGATTGGGTATCAACTTACCTTTCAAACGGTTTATATGTTTTAATTAAAAAAAAATACGAAACCTTAACTACGTGGACAAATTAAACGATAACTTAATAACTGGCTCTTTTAAAATTTAGTCAAATAGACTCAACCTCTTAATTTTTTAATCATGCGCTTCCTTTTTTGCTTTTTTTCTGCTCTGATAATATTGGCCTGTAACTCCCCAAAAGCCGATGGACCAACTAATGAAAAACAGACCGCCTCCGTTCCTGAATCGCCCGTGACTCCCCCCGCCGTTACCACCGGACCACTACTTCCCAGTATCAGTCAGGATTTTATGAAAATGCTCTGGGATAGTACGACTTACGTCGATTATACTTTTTATACGCTTCCAATGAGTATGAGTTTTGACAATAAACCGGCCATTCAGAACGTCCTCGGTCATCTCGAAGCCAAGCCCGTCGCGCTGCCTTCGACCTGCAAACCAACGGGTCGTGCCTTTTTTCAAAGAGACGGAGAAGAGCTCGGTGTCGCAGAATTCTATTTACATACCGACTGCCGATGTTTTGTATTTTTAGAAGACGGAAAACCTGCCCACTCCAATCGAATCAAAGATTCAGGATTAGAATTCTACCAAAACTCTATCCGTCAGGCCGTTAAACAAACGCAGCAAAAAGCACAGTGATGAACCCACTTTACGGCGTGATTGATTTAGGAACGAATACTTTTCATTTATTGATTATAGAAAAAATATCCGCTGGGAAATTCCACGAAATTTTTCGAAAAAGAGTTTTTGTCAAACTTGCCAGTGAAGGCATTGAGACCATTGGTGCGGCTCCTTTTCAACGGGGGCTTGATACGCTTTTAAATTTTTCACAAATCTTAAAAAAACATTCCGTAAAAAATATCCGGGCTATTGGTACGGCAGCCTTACGTACCGCCAGTAACGGTAGTGATTTTGTCCAGCTTATTTCGCAAGCGACCGGTATCCAAATCGAGTTGATCGACGGAAAAGAAGAGGCCAGACTGATTTATCAAGGCGTAAAACAAGCTTTCCCCATCGACGAAAAGAAGGTACTGATCATGGACATTGGTGGCGGTAGTGTAGAATTTATTATTGCCAACAAATCCGGTATTCAGTGGTCGCAGAGTTTTCCGATTGGAGTAGCGGTTTTATTTAAATGTTTTCATAAAAATGATCCTATTTCAAACACCGAAATTCAACGGATAAATACTTATCTAACGCAAATACTGCAGCCACTTTTTATCGCCCTGGAAACACATTCCATAGATCAGTTAATTGGCGCCTCGGGTACTTTTGATGTCCTGGAATTATTCCTGGCAGAGGAAAATAGATCTTCTCTTTACGCAACCGTTCCAGTTTTATCGTACCATCATTTTTCAAAAAAGATAATTCATACGACCGTCGCAGAGCGGCTTGCAAACCAGCGACTACCCGACTCCCGAGCAGATTTGATTGTGGTTGCACTGGTACTCATTGATTTTATAGTTGAAACAACTAATGTATCTAGCATCATCACCTCTGCCTACGCAATGAAGGAAGGTGTTCTCGCCGAAATGACCAAAAGTTAGACTAAACTAACTTTTTTCTTTGATCGTATTAATTCTCTGTTTACCTTTGTAAAAAAAACAACCAATGGAGATCTGGATGGCATTGCTGGAGTTACCTGAAATTTATCGAACTGAACCAATTTTTCAGCGGGCATTGATCGCCGCGATTATGGTAGGAATTACCTGTGGCGTACTGGGATGTTTTTTTGTTTTGAGAAATATGTCTTTGATTGGAGATGCCTTATCGCACGCTATTTTACCAGGTTTGGTATTTGCCTTTATGCTGGTAGGGTATAGTACCATTGGTTTTTTTATTGGCTCTACGATTGCGGGAATGATTACGGCGGTGATGATTACCTGGATTTCTCAAAATGTCCAAACCAAAGCGGACGCCAGTATTGGGATCGTATTTACTTTTATGTTTGCCGTTGGGATTATTGGAATTTCGAGGGTCGCAAGGGTGCACGCAGACGGAGGAGACACCTCGCCGCACATTGACATGCAGCATTTTTTATTTGGAAATTTATTAGGGGTGGAAACAACGGATCTGTATTTAACGGCTGCGGTGATGATCTATGTTTTATTTTCTATTTATATTTTTTACCGTTATTTATTTGTGGCTACTTTTCAGGAAGTGATCGCCGAAACGATGGGGATTTCTGTGCAATCGCTGCACTACTTTCTGATGTTACTCCTTTCTTTTACCGTCGTAGCTTCGCTACAAACCGTCGGGTTGATTCTCGTAGTAGCCATGCTAATTACGCCCGCATCCACTGCGCTTTTATTATCCGATAATTTAAAAGTCGTCATTGTACTTTCCGGAATTATCGGTGCGATTACTGGCTGCATAGGAATGTCATTAGCCATCGTATTGGATGCGCCTCCGGGCCCGGAACTGGTCGTGGTTGTTTCTTTTTTATTTTTTCTGGCGGCCATGTTTGCTCCGAAGAAAGGATATGTTTATCGTTTTTTACAAAAAAGAAGATTACAGAAAAAAATTCAGCAGGAAGATATTTTAAAACAAGCTTTCCGGCTGGGAGAAGGAGGACCTATTACCAAAGAAAAATTAATGAGCAAACTCGCTTTTAGTGCTGCCTTAGTGGGAAAAAATCTCAACAGGCTGAAAAGAAAAGGGTTAATTGAAAATAAAAATCAACAAATTACGCTAACGGAAGAAGGTAAAAAAGAAGCCAACCGACTCGTACGGGCGCACCGGCTTTGGGAGACTTATATGGTAGAGCAAATGGGTATGACGGAAGAACAAATTCACGAAGAAGCGGAGCAATACGAGCATTTGCTGACCGACGATATGGTAGAAGAAGTAGACGAAAAATTAGGCTATCCCGCTACCGATCCCCACGGCTCTAAAATTCCTACCAGAAAGGATCATCCGGATTTTCCACTTTCACATCTCGCACCCAAAAGTCTCGCTCAAATCGACGAAGCACAGATCAACGAAACGGTCTTTACCGAATTAAGCAAGCTGGGATTACTACCCGAAACAAATATCGAAGTACTCGAACGAACCCCTCATTTTATTGAGGTAAATATCAACGGACGTACGGTAAGTGTCCCGGTAAAACTGGCCAGAGAGATAAATATTAAAGTTCCTTAAGTAAAAAAAGAATATCGAATATTGAATGTCCAGTTACGAATATTGAATTTATCTCTTCTATCGTAAAATTAGTAAACCACACTGCTTCGATAGCTGGCCTGAAATTCAATATTCATTTAATCGATATTGAACTTTCCCTACACTTCCTTAGACAAGTTGTCCAAATCATTTTCTGGTGGCTTATTCTCTCCCAATTGATTGAATAATCCATTCAGGCGATACATTTCGTCCAGCGTATCATCTAAATAAAAATGCAATTCCGGTACCCGTCGCATATGTCGCTTTACGCGATGTGCCAGCGCTTGACGGAGCTTCTGGTTACTCGCATCCATCTGTAGAATGACCGATTGTTTGTCTTCTACATTATAGACACTTAAATAAACCTTGGCAATTCCCATATCCGGTGAAACCTTGACCGAAGTCACCGTCACCATCGGTTCCGTACCATATATATATCCTCCCTCATTTTGTAGCACGATACTGAAGTTTCTGCGTACTACCTCTCCCACTTGTTTTTGTCTTTTCGATTCCATAATACAAATTTACAAATAATCGTTGCGGATTGAAAGTTTAATTGCAACAGATATAGAACCCTCATTGGGGTGATTTTGTTTTATTTAAAATGCTACTTGCTTTTTGCCACTTGCTTCCTTCAATCGTATTATTACGCAAGTGCAGAGCGCAAGAAGCAAAGAGTAAGAAGCCAGCAGCCATTAAAAAAGATTACTTTTGTTTTTATAATTTCGTTTACACTAATGTCTAATCACCAAAACATACTAAAAAGTTCCCTCACTTACCTAAAAGGAGTCGGTCCAAATCGGGCGGAACTGCTTAAAACGGAATTACGCATTTTCACTTACGAGGATTTACTCTACCACTACCCTTTTCGTTACGTTGATAAAACACAGTTTCATAAGATTGGAAATTTGCGCCCGGACAGTGAAACCGTTCAGCTAAAAGGTATTTTACGTCGGCTAACCAACGAAGGCAGCGGACGGGGCAAAAGGTTGGTGGGTCGCCTGCGCGATGAAACCGGAGCCATCGAACTGGTCTGGTTTAAAGGAGCACAGTGGATTGAAAAAGCACTGACGGTCGGTATGGAATACGTCGTTTTTGGCAAGATCAATAATTTTCGCGGTAAACTCAGCCTGCCCCATCCCGAGATGGAAGCGGTTTCTGTGGCCAATACCAAACAAGCGGCTACTTTTGCGCCCGTTTATTCCAGCACTGATAAACTTAATAATAGCGGTCTGGATACGAAAGCCCGCCGAAAAATGATGGTTCATCTATTTGGACAAATTACACCGGAAGATCTGCCAGAAAATCTGCCCGACTATTTGGTTAAAAAATTTAAATTCCCTTCGCGGTTTCTGGCGACCCGACAGATACATTTTCCAAAATCACAGGCGGAACTGGACCTGGCCACCAAACGGCTGAAATTTGAAGAATTATTTCTTTTACAACTCCGTCTTCTACAATTAAAAGGGCGTAGAAAAAATTCCATTTTAGGATATTCGTTTAAGACAATTGGCGAACATTTTAATAATTTTTATAACAATAAACTTCCTTTTGAACTGACAGGTGCCCAAAAAAGAGTGATCAAAGAAATTCGAAAGGATATGGGCATGGGTATTCAAATGAATCGACTTTTACAAGGCGACGTAGGAAGTGGAAAGACCATTGTAGGACTGATGTGTATGCTCATCGCACTGGATAATGGTTTTCAGGCCTGTATGATGGCACCCACCGAAATTTTGGCGCAACAACATTATACGGCCCTGCAGGAATACCTGGAAGATAGTCCACTGAAAGTAGGTTTTCTTTCCGGTAGCATCAAAGGAAAAAAAAGAAAAGCGTTGTTGGCCGAACTGGAAGCTGGAGACATTCACATTCTGGTAGGTACGCACGCATTAATTGAAGATTGGGTGATTTTTAAAAATCTGGGGCTCACCATTACGGATGAGCAGCACCGTTTTGGCGTAGCACAAAGGGCCAAACTCTGGATGAAGAGCAAGCCCTACCCTCCCCACGTTTTGGTTATGACCGCTACGCCTATTCCACGGACGTTGGCCATGACTTTATATGGAGATTTGGACATATCGGTCATTGACGAATTGCCACCCGGCCGGAAAGAAATCAAAACGATTCATCAAACCGAAAACAACCGGTTGAGGATGATTGGTTTTATGAAACAGGAGATTGAAAAAGGAAGACAAATTTATGTCGTTTATCCATTAATCGAAGAATCGGCAACGCTGGATTTGTTGAATCTAGAAGAAGGTTTCGAGAGTCTGAGCCGAGATTTTCCGATTGACAAGGGATATCAGATCAGTGTTGTGCACGGCCGGATGAAGGCCAAGGATAAAGATTTTGAGATGCAACGATTCGTGCGGGGAGAGACGCAGATTATGGTGGCCACCACGGTGATCGAAGTAGGCGTCAATGTCCCCAACGCATCGGTAATGGTAATTGAAAATACGGAGCGATTCGGATTGTCGCAATTGCATCAGTTACGGGGCCGGGTCGGTCGGGGTGCCGATCAATCTTACTGTATTTTAATGTCCAGTTTTAAATTGAGTAAAGAAGCCAAATTCCGGATAGAAACGATGGTGCGGACCAATAATGGATTTGATATTTCAGAAGCCGATTTAAAGTTACGAGGGCCCGGAAATATTGAAGGAACCCAACAAAGTGGTATATTGGACTTTAAAATTGCGAATCTTGCGCAGGACGGAAAGATTCTCCAAGTAGCCCGCGAAATAGCCAATCGGATCCTGGAAGATGACCCTAAATTGGAAAAACCACACCATTTACCGTTAAAAACTTATTTAGAAACTCATGGTAAAAAGATCAAATTATGGAGCAGAATCTCTTAAAATCCCGTTAATTCCCCGAAAAGGCACCGTTTTGGTGTTACATCAGCTATTAATAACAGTCTAAGAACCAAACCTTTATCCCTGGCAATCTTTATATAAAAAAGATAAAACAGATTTAACCCTACGTACGTTAGGTTAGTGGGATCAAAACCGACAGACATGAATACTGGAAAACCAATACAATTATTAATCTCACGACTGCTAATGCTGGCTGCTAGCATGCTAGTTCTATTATTCCTCAGTAGTAGTTTACAAGCCAATGATACAAAGCCTACTGTCTTTCGTACGACCGTAGATGGACCTTATGTTTTTTATAAGGGAGATAAAATCGTCATCCGTAATTTTATGATTTCAGCCAATCTCTGCCAAATGGACGAAGAAGTCTTTGAAGCGGATGATTTTATCAGTTTGTATTGTAAAATTGATCCAGCTGGTCAAATTGGTTTTAAATTTCCATTAAGAAAAGAGCATAAGCCGGAGCCTTCTGTCTATCCGGCGGTAGATAAATTATTTGCCATTTCTGATATTGAAGGAAACTTTAGTGCCTTTGCTTCTACCTTAAAAAGCAATGGTGTGATTGATGATCGTTTTCGTTGGAGTTTTGGCGATGGACATTTGGTTTTAGTGGGCGACTTTTTTGATCGCGGTGAGCACGTAACCGCTTGTTTATGGTTGATCTATAAATTAGAAGAAGAAGCAAAAAGAGCAGGTGGCCAGGTACACTTTATTATTGGTAACCACGAGGAGATGAATATGCGAGGTGACGAGCGATTTGCGGTTACTAAATATAAAAGAGTAGCTGAAAAGATGGAGATTCCCATCCGCGATTTATACGAAAAAAATACGGAACTAGGTCGTTGGTTACGAACTAAAAATATAGTGGTAAAAATTGGTAATACGATCTTTACCCACGGTGGTATTTCTCCGGCCTTCGCCAAAAATGGATTGAATCTAAAAGATGTTAACAAGATTGCGCAGCAGTTTATGGGAGAATCTTATCGATTAATTGAATTACAATCTAACAATAAAATCACCCCGATGGTGTTTGCCAAAGATGGTCCGTTGTGGTACCGTGGTTATTTTAAGGAAGACTTAAGCAACGATGATATACAATCTGTTTTAGATACTTATCAGGCGGACCATATTGTAGTTGGACATACCATTGTGGAAGAAATTTCACCGCTGTACGAGGGACGTTTAATTCCCATTGATGTGAAGCACGCCAAACAAGTAAAGACCAAAGGATTTAATGCTATTTTACAAACGGGTCCAAATACTTTTTATAAAGTAAATGCGACAGGAGACCGCGAAGCAATGATCGTAGTGAAAGAGTTGGAAGAAATAGAAGAAGCACCGATTTTTGCTGATCAGGAAGTAGAACCTGCGCCGGATTCAGGGATAGGTTCATCGGATGCTCCAGTGGTACCCGTTCGAGAGACCGTTCCAAATACAAAACCGGTAAAAGAAGAAAAAGTGGAGCATGAAATTCCACTTGTTCTCAAAGCTATTGACGAAGGCGATCTAATCGTGCTAAAAGGCTATTTATACGACCATGATATTGATGCCCCTTTTGAGGGAGAGAAATTCACTTTATTACATTTTGCGATTGGTCGTTCCCGATTGGATATTGTGAAATTTTTAATGGAAGAAGACGCCGATCCGGACATTCTATATCAAGATAAAACGGCCCTGATGTATGCTGTTAAAAATGGGGAAACGGAGATTGTAAAATATATCGTGGACTTAGGGGTGAGTGTAAAAGTTAAAAACAAAAGAGCCAAAACCGCACTGCATTACGCCGCGCAGTATAGTACGCCAGAGATCGCCAGATTGTTATTAGAGAACGGTGCAAAGACAACCGATAAAGATGTTAGTGGACAAACTCCCTTTATGATTGCGGAGGCAAAAAAGAATATACCGGTTGCGATGTTTTTGAAAGGATTGTAGGGGGTGAGGTGTTGAACCTACCTGACTACGTCACGCGGGCAGGTCGTTGAAAAAAATAGATGCGAATTAAGGGCTAAGAAATAGATGATAGTAGATTTTTTTCAATTAGCGTTAATTTACTGCACACTTATCTCTGGTTCACAACGCACTGGGAAATTTACGGAGCGAGCGATGAAGCAATATTCGTGTACTTTTTGGTGTAAACTGTGTGCCTTTTTGAGCATTTCTCTTTTTTCAATCACCACTTTTGGGCGTAGCACCACTTCGGTAAACTGACCACTTCCATTTTTATTTTCTTCCATAATTCCAATGGCTGTATCCGAGTAATCGGTAACGATAACTCCTGAGGTGGCACAAAGATGTAAGTACCAAAGCAGGTGGCAAGAAGACAAGGCAGCGACGAGTTGTTCTTCGGGATTATGACAGGTTGGATCTCCTAAAAATGCGGGGTCAGAGGAGCCTCGGATCGTGGGTTTATTTTCTATTTGAACATCATAGTAACGATCATAGTCACGGTACGTTTTTGTGCCTTGGCCGCGGTTTCCTGTCCAGATGATTTTTGTTTGATAGTGGTGTTTTTTGATGATGTTGAGGTGTTGAATCGTTGAATCGTTGAATCGTTGAGCTTGCTCTAAAAAGTGTTTTGTCGCGCAGAGGAGCAGAGAACGCAGAGATTCTTTAACGTGTAAATCTTTTATCGTGAATCAAATATGAATATTATTTTTATTAAATATGTCTCAATTTTTCTGTTTTCCTAGTTTTTAGAGTGGGCTCATCGTTGAATCGTTGAAAATTATAGTTTTTAAATTACCGGAAATTATTTAAAAAACTGTATCCCTTTAGGATGTTCTATTATTACGTAATAAGAAATCTACTAATCCGCACATCTACTAATCTATTAATCCACTAATCCACCATTTTTTTGTGTTCACTTTTTAGCTTTCGTTTTAATAGAGGTGGCACCGAGAATCGTTGGCCGTAGCGTTTTTCAAAAATTTCGCAACGATCCACGAATTTTTGGAGGCCATAATCATCGATGTACTGCAGGGCGCCTCCTTTGAAAGCGGGAAACCCCCAACCAAGAATGCTTCCTAAATTTGCTTCGGCGACGGTGCCGATTACTTTTTCCTGAAGGCACCAAACCGCTTCGATCACTTGTGCGAAGAGGAGTCTTTCGGTCAATTTTTTTTGATCGTAGGATTTTTTTGTACTTGGAAAATGTTCCGTCAATTCTGGCCAGATATACGGATTTTCGTTTTCAGGGTACTCATAGAATCCTTCTCTTTTGCGACTCCCGAGTCGTTTTAACTCGTCAATCATGGTACGGCAAACAGAGACTGCAGGATGCTGCACATATTTGCTACCGTAGAGTTCGGCGGCCTGCTCTTCGTATTTAACTACAATTTCCAGGGATACTTCGTCGGCCATTACTAGTGCACTTTTGGTCATCCCGGCCTGTCTGCCCATATTTTCGATCAAGGCGGGACTATAGCCTTCCTTAAGCATAGTGATTCCTTCGAGGATATAGGTATTTTGTACTCGCGCGGCGTAGAATCCCCAGTTATCTTTTACAATGATGGGCGTTTTACGGATGGCACGAACGAAGTCGAATGCCCGCGCCACCGTTTCATCGGTAGTGGCAGCACCTTTAACTATTTCTACCAGGTGTACCCTATCCGCCGGCGCAAAAAAGTGTAAGCCAATAAAATTTGCCGGACGGACTGCACTCTCCGCAAGTTTGGTGATAGGAATAGAAAGTGTATTAGAAGCATAGAAAGCATATTCGTCCATATGCACCTCGGCTTCTCTTAAAACTTTGGCTTTTAAATTTTTATTTTCAAAAACTGCTTCGATCACCAAATCACAGGTTTCGAATTCCGAAGATTTATCGGTGGTGGTCATTTTTTCGAGTAGTTCGATCTTTTCTGAAGGTAAAATTTTACCCTCCGCAACAATCTCTTCCAGACGATTTTCCACAAACTCCCGACCCCGTGCTGCGACCGATTTAGAAATATCTTTCAATACTACCTCAATACCACGCAGCAGACAAGAAAAGGCAATTCCTGACCCCATTTTTCCAGCACCAACGATCCCTACTCTACGCGGACGAAAACGGCCAAAACCCCGGGGGCGACTCAATCCTGATTTTATTTTATTATAATCATACCAAAATGCTTTGGTCATATTTTTAGAAACAGTCCCGCAGACGAGTTGCGCAAAATAACGACTTTCAATTCTACTAGCCGTATCAAAATCTACCATACTTCCCTCTACCAGCGTATTTAAAATAGCGAGCGGTGCGGGATAATTATTTTTTGTTTCTGCAATTAATTTTGCGGAAAGTGCCTGAATGCGTCTGGCGGCATCCGGTTTCCGGGCTGTTCCTCCAATAATTTTTCCCCT
The DNA here is from genome assembly GCA_938015415.1 of uncultured Saprospiraceae bacterium. Lineage (GTDB taxonomy): Bacteria > Bacteroidota > Bacteroidia > Chitinophagales > Saprospiraceae > JALZUU01. The sequence continues at coordinate 4,417 of CALLPK010000057.1, read as the reverse complement.
TTTGGGATCATCCCAAGGTCGGGGTTGACCCTGATTTTCGATTAACCATTTTTTAGCCTGATCAATCATATCTTTTTCGTCTTTTGCCAGCGCATCTACCATCCCTAATTCCAGGGCACCACGTGGTGGGTACGATTGCCCGCTGGTCAAAATCCGGAAAGCTTTTTCGATTCCCAATAACCACATGAGTCGAATGGTTCCTCCACCGTTGGGCATCATTCCAAGTTTAACTTCGGGATGTCCAAGTCTGATCTTTTGTTGGTCGAGGACGATACGGTGGTGACAAGCCAGGGCTAGTTCGAAGCCACTCCCCAGGGCTGTTCCATTAATCGCCGCGACAATCGGAACGCCTGGTTGTTCAAGATCGCGATACAATGTTTTAAGGTCCTGCGCGAGGGTATATATTTTTTTAGGATCATTGACTTTATACATATAGTCAAGATCCCCTCCTTCGAGGAAATTCTTTTTTGCCGAAGTGATAATGATACCTTTAAGCTGGTGCTTGGCTTTTTGTGCTTTGAGGTGGTCCACCACCGTTTCAAAGGCCAAGGCTTTTTCGTGGTTAATGATATTGACGTTCCGCTCGCCCATATCGAGGGTGAGGGTGACGATGTTGTTGGTATCTTTGGTATATTTTATCATTGTTTTACTTTTTAATGGGCGGGTGGGGGCGGTGGGGCGTATTGCAATACGCCCTTACACGCCCTTACTGCTCGGCCCTGGGCTTGTGCTCACGCCCTTTCGATGATGGTTGCGATGCCCATGCCACCGCCGACACAGAGGGTAACCAATCCGACGGACAGTTTGCGGCGTTCCATCTCGTCAAGAAGGGTACCGAGAAGCATGGCTCCGGTGGCCCCAAGTGGATGTCCTAGTGCGATGGCCCCACCGTTGACGTTCAGAATATCCTGATCAATGTTGAATTCTTTTTGTAGTTTAAGAACGGGAGCGGCGAAGGCTTCGTTCATCTCCCATAGTTCAATATCGGAAGCTTTCATTCCTGCGAGTTTGAGTGCTTTATGAACTGCAGGAATGGGACCTTGCAACATGATGGTTGGTTCGGAACCAGATACGGCAGCAGCCCGGATGACCGCTCTGGGTTTGAGGCCAAGTGCTTTTCCTTTTTCGGCAGAACCGATGAGGGTGAGCGCGGCACCGTCCACGATTCCGGAGGAATTTCCGGCGGTGTGTACGTGTTGCACTTTTTCGATTTCGGGATAAGTTTCCAGCGCCAAAAAGTCGAAGCCAGATTCCCCGACTGTTTTAAAAGCCGGAGGTAAAGCCGCTAATTTTTCGAGCGTAGTTCCAGGTCGTACGTGTTCATCATTATCTAAAATTAATAATCCATTTTGATCCAGAATAGGGATAATAGATTTATCGAAATATCCGTTTTCCCAGGCGAAAGCAGCTCTGGTTTGAGACTGTAGTGCGTAAAAATCGAGGTCTTCGCGGGAAAAAGATTCTCTAGTAGCAATCAGGTCGGCAGAAATACCTTGTGGTATATAGCCAACTTTGCTGATGACTGCCGGATCAAATAACAGGGCTCCCCGATCGCTTTCCATAGGAACCCGACTCATGCTTTCTACCCCACCGGCAACGATGAGCTCTTCCCACCCAGACCGAATTTTTCCTGCGGCTAAATTGATGGCTTCCAGGCCAGAGGCACAAAATCGATTGAGTTGAAAACCCGAAACACGATCATCCCAACCTGCGTATAATAACGCGGCCTTGGCTAAATTGGCTCCCTGATCTTCTACGGGAGTTACACAACCTAAAATTAAATCTTCTACCTCTTCCGTAGGCAAATTATTACGTACCACCAATGCTTCCAAAAGGCGCTTGACCAGGTCAATAGGCTTGCACTCGTAAAGAGCTCCTCCCTGGCGACCTTTACCCCGAGGGGTACGAATAGCATCAAAAATATAAGCTTGATTCATATTCTACAAAAATATCAATATATTTGATCTTTCGGGTAAAACTTTATTAACATAATAATATATGCGAATGAACCATCCCAAGGCAAGTCGTCGGGGTATCGCATAAAGCTATTCACGGTTAATTTGGCAATCAATTAGTTAGTCCCTTTAACGTGTACACTGGGAAGCAAGTCCTGAGGAATTTTTAATTAAAAAGGCAAATAGCTAGTGCCTCGGGCATAAATTAATATTCAACAATAAATAAACAATATGGATGACCTAACAAATTTAAAACGGAAAGTTAAAGAATATCAAGAAATTTTAAAGAATACGATTCACTATCGCGAACGTTGGGAATCCAGCTTAAAGGAGATCATTAAAGCGGAACTACAAAGAATGCTCGACGAGACGGCATTGGAGGGAGACATCGAGGTAAAAGATAATGTTCATAATCTGGAGGCCATCGTCCTAAGTCTGGGAGAAGAAAAAAGCGGGATTTACGAAAAAATAAATAAGGAAGTAAAACGTCCGTTAATTAAACACAATGGTTCGCTGGTTTACCAACAACTTTTCAACGGTAAAGTCATGGCTATGATTACTTATCCGGTGATTGAGGGGTATGGTCAGCCGAAACCACCGAAGACGATTGCTATTTATCGGCCGGAGGAGATTAAACCACCTTTCCTAATCAGGCATATGGAGGAGTTTATGCGGGAGGTGACGGACTGGGAGGATTTTGACGATGATGATAAGGGCAAGGGACCTGCGCAGAAAATTGGGTATAGTTTGAATTTTATGCCGCAGGAGGGTGAGGGTGAAGGGTAATTTTCCTGCTGACGGGTTTGGCTTTCGGTGGGTGGACGATGGGCTTTCGGTAGGCGGACGATAGGCTCTCTTTTGACGCGGGCTCTGTAATTTTTGAGAAGGGTTGATGGGCTATTTTTCTGCTGACTTGTTTGGCTTTCGGTGGGCTTTCAGTGGGCGCTCTTCAATCGGTGAGGGTGGACGATGGGCTTTACCTCTTCTAACTTGTCTGGCTTTCGGTCTTAGGTTAGCACATAAGTTTTCAGTTAAATAAATGATAAGACATCATGACGGTATCAAATTTATCAAGACCTTCTTTGAATGTTTTATTTCCAGGGGGTCTGGCCTTTGTATAAAATTCAGTCCACCCAGCTAAACGTGCAATAATCCAACTGGCCCAAGCTAAGTTATCCTCTGGATAGGGATTCTTTTGCTTTGTTGTTTTACCTTCCATTTGGCCATTCAATTTTCTAAGACAATTAATCTCTAAATCACTAAAAACATCAGCTGTTTGTAAGTCTGTTGTTCCTTCTCTGGCGGATTTTAGTTGTTCTTGACGTAGGGATGCTTTCATAAGTATTAAGGTTAATTTTCTAATGCCTTTTCCTGTTTCCAATGCCGTCTTTTCCAGATCATACCCATCACTTTTCAATTTTTTAAAAAACACTTCTATTTTCCATCTTCTCTTATAAATTGAAATGACTTGTAGGGCCTGTAATAGGGATGATACTTTTTTAGTAGTCAGAATGACCCAATGAATTGGCTTTTTTTTCTTATTGTACTCTTTTACTTCTACCACATAATAACTTAGACCTTCAGATAATTTGTAACCGGTATTAGGACCTAGAATTTTTACTTTACTATACTTAACAGATACTTTAATTTTCTTCGCTTTTCCTTTTGTACCTCTAATTTTTATATTTGCCGTTCCATTAATTTTTTTTGTTCTTAAAAATTCCTTTAATCGGGTTTCTTTACCCTCGGGCGTAATAATTTTTCTATTTATATTACTCCTTATTACCACATCGCAACGCTCATTTGGCAACTGATCCAAGACTTGAATAATATCGCCTTCTCGATCCATTACAAAGGTAATATGATCAGCTTTATTTAATGTTTTATCTCGAGTCTCAATACTAGGACCCAGCCATCGATAAGAGTCTTTTTCTTCTATTGGTCTGTTTTTATCCTCCGACCTTCTAGACTTTGGCCGCGCCCATGAATTTAAGGGGCGACAATACATGCTTATGCTTGAAAATCCATAGAAAGATCCATCTAGCTCGTTCTCAATTAATATAGGATGTAACTTAAATCCTAATGTTTCTATTCCATTCTGATTGTTCCCAATCCTGCCCAATCCGCTATAATCACTTATCCTGCCCTTATTCAATTGGGTATTTACAGAACTAGTGTCACAAATTGCCAATACTCTTTTACCCTCACTTTGTCGTTTTGTCTGCTGCTGTATCGTATGTATCAAATATTCTTCACTTACCTTATCATTTCTTAGAAAGCGATACACTGCTTTTTGATCATTATAATCTTTAAAGGTCTTGTGGATCGAACTGTGCTGTGTATTAGCAAAAACATTTACTATCTGTTCTTCCCTGGCTAGCAACCGCTTCTCTGGATAAGCTACCGTTTTCATAATTATTTTGTTTTCTCAAATTTATTCAATATTTATGTGCTAACCTAAG
>CALLPK010000056.1 GCA_938015415.1 uncultured Saprospiraceae bacterium | reverse complement strand
CCTAACAATCCTGCCGGAGCGGATACTTCTCCGAACGAAGGACACACCGAATGGTTTGAAATTTACAACACGACCAGCGAGCCCGTTGTCATGGACGGATGGACGTTGACGGATGCTTCCAGTTCTTCGAATGTAACGACGATTACCAGTTTTACCATTGCCGCTAATTCCTACGCAGTTTTTTCTGGATTTAACATTCCTGATGCGCAAGGAGGAGTAGTGTTTGACTATTTTTACGATTATAAAAAACCAAGTTTCAATAACGAAAGCAGTTACGCAGATGAAGGAGATACTTCTTGTCCGGATGGAGTGATTATTGCCAAAGCGGATGGAACATTAGTAGATGAAGTAGTTTACGATTATGGATATGGTGAGTATATTGGTAATGAAAATTCTGGTAGTTGCCGGGATAACGAAGCAGCCGTTGGGATTCCTGCGATGGAAAGTTCTTCCAAAGTATCATTTATGTTGAACGTTGATCCTGCGGTGATGAATGCTGCGGCTAATGATCTGGCAGAAAACTGGTCTTTTTCCACCAGCGTTTACGACGAAGCAGGTAATCAGGTTGGAACGCCAGGTCTTGTTAACGACGGCATAAGTTCTACTAACGATGTATTCCTCGGACTAAACATCGATATTTACCCAAATCCAGCCAGAGATTTACTAAATATTGCGACGGAATTAGACGGTGAATTCAGTGTTGAAGTTTATAATGTGATGGGGCAGCAAATCAGCAACCTTAGTGTTAACAATCGTACAATTGACGTCTCTGAATTATCCGTTGGATTGTATTCAATGAAGATTACTGTCGGAGAAAAAAGTACCGTAAAGAAAGTAGTGATTCAAAGATAAATTTAACTCATTTTTTTCTCATATAAATAACCACTTAATGGAAGGGGAATCGCTTTGCGATTCCTCTTTTTTTTGTTTTGTAAAGCGCTTAAAGAATGTGGTGGGGATTTCTTATCTTTAATTTTTATTATAAGTGGTTTAAAAAAAGCAATGGTGAAATTTATGGATAGTTTTCAAAATATCTGTTTGGTGGTGGTGATAGTTTTATTTTGTACTGGTTGTGCCAATAACAGGTTTAAATATCCGGGTGCATTTCCTGATCGGGCGTATCTGAATATGTACAATGTGGACGAAGTGGGAGAAATTCGCGCGGTGGATGAAAAAATGGTTAGTTATCGAAATCGTATTTATCTGACGGTTGATAAAGCGCTGCAGGTTAGTTTAAATGGTCACCAAGTGGAATTAGAAAAATTTGCGGAGGACTTTCGATATATCTATCTCAATCCGGATGATCTGCGGCATCTACCGGAAAATCCCGGTAAAGCAGTCATCTTCTACGCGACCGTTTTTCCGGCTAATTTTTTAAATGCTTCCAGGACCATGGAACAAGAGAAGCGGTTATTAGAAATAAATCAAATCCAGGCTGACATGCTAAAGGTAGTCCAACAACTTAGAGAAGCCTATTCCCAAAAAGAATTTGGGATGCCAGTATTCGGAGTTACAGATACTCAATTGGCAGCGATAGAAAAAATGTTTCCGCTGAATTTAGCTATTTATTCCAGCGTATTTCCTGAAAATGATAATGAAGGGATCACCGCTAAAATGCCGCCGTGGGCCGAGGCATCCGGAAAACCAAAAGAAAGAAATGTTATCTCTGTTTTAGTAGATAAGGAAAGTAAACTGTTCTTGCGGGATAAGCCGTTTTTAGTTGAAAACCTCACAGATACGATCAAAGCCATGATCTCCAATAGGTTGCAAAATTTGGAATATCCCGAAAAATCTAATAAAGCGATTGTCTCGCTGAGAAATGATCGGGGGACAGATTATAAAGTTTACTTAAAAGTGTATAATGAAATAAAACGGGCTTACGACGAATTGCGGGAAGCAGAAGCGCAGGCGATGTTTGGTAAACCGTATGATCAATTGCATAAAACAGAACTAAAAGCAGTTACCGCTAAAATCCCGTTTACCTTATCTGAAGCAGAACCAACCGCATTCGGCGAAGAATGATGAATGAAAATTTAATCTCCGGAATATTGCTCCTCGTTTTACTATTCCTCGGATACGGCGGTGCCTGGCTGGCTTACCAAAGAAGCTGGATTCGCATGACGTTATTACTGATTATTCTGACCGGCCTTGGTTTGCGTATTTTCTGCTCCTTGGATCCCATGTTGCATCCCTGGGATGAGCGGTACCATGCACTGGTGGCTAAAAATATGATGACCGATCCCTTCGCCCCAAAACTCTATTCTGAGCCGCTCCTCGACTACGATTATAAAAACTGGACAGCCAATGAAATCTGGTTACACAAACAGCCGCTGCCTTTGTGGACAATGGCGCTGTCGATGAAAATATTTGGCGTGAGTACGTTTACCCTCCGGCTTCCTTCCGTTTTACTATCCACCTTTACTATTTTTTTGACTTTTTGGATGGGACGCTTTTTAAGTCGATCAGAAAGGGTAGGATTGGTTGCTGCTTTTTTATTATCCGTCAATGGTCTGGTGATCGAACTAGCGAGCGGTCGGGTATCAACGGACCACGTGGATACGTTCTTTTTGTTTTTTATAACGCTGTCCTTGTTTTTTATTTTATTGAATGTTAAAAAAGCGGAAAAGAAGTGGTTGCTACTGGCGGGTGTCAGCTGTGGCCTGGCGATTCTGACGAAGTGGTTGCCGGGCCTGATTGTCTTCCCTCTGTATTTGGTGATAAATTTTAAACATAAAAAAGTCCTGCAGCTATTTAAGGAAATGCTGCTGATGGGAGCGATGGCGCTGGTGGTCGCAGTGCCCTGGCAACTGTATGCCCGCTCAATATTTCCACTAGAATACCAATGGGAGCAACATTATAACACCTTGCATTTGACCGAATCACTAGAAGGTCACGGTCAGCCCTGGTGGTATTTTATCGACCGTATTCGGATCACCGTAAACGAACTGGTGTACCTGATTTTTGGGTGGTTTATTTACCGGACGGTGAAAGAAAAAAGATTGCGGAAAGTGCAATTATTTTTACTTGTGTGGATGCTTATTCCATTTGTTATTTTTTCTCTGGCTGCGACTAAAATGCAGGGGTATCTGTTGTTTACCTTTCCGGCCTGGTTTATCGTGACGGGGATGTTTGTGGAGCACCTGCTTACCGTAAAGCCAAATTCTGAGGCGAAAAAGAAAATCTATTGG
>CALLPK010000055.1 GCA_938015415.1 uncultured Saprospiraceae bacterium | reverse complement strand
AGCGAGGTGAATAACATTTCCGCGCCATCCAACCCATCCGCCCCCGCTGTTGTGATTCGCTTTCAGTTTGTATTTTAGCGAGGTGAATAACATTGTCACCTCGCTAACTTTTTGATTATCAATAGATTACTCAACTCGATAGAATTAAGAAATCAAAACATTTCCAGTTGTTTTGGCCCCTCAGGTAATTTTGTTGGCTTTGTGCCAAAAAATAGTTTCATCATTCCAAATTGTTTATCGGTGATGCGTAGGATACCTACTTTTCCGTATTCAGGGAGTCTTTTCCTGACTCGCTTTTCGTGGACTTCGGCGTTTTCCCGGCTGGAACATCCTCTTAGATAGATGGAATACTGAAACATAGAAAAACCGTCCTTTAATAGAAGGTTCCGGAAATTAGTGGCCGCCTTGCGTTCCTTACGGGTTTCGGTGGGTAGATCGAAAAATACAAATAACCACATATAACGGTATTGACTGAATCGTGAAAACATATATAAAATTAACAAATATTATTATATTTCACAACACTATAGTACTATTTCGGGATATATAAGTTTTCGCCGACTCCCATCGTAACATTTGACGAGAGAAGCCGTTGTAGTCGCAATTCCCACCATCAAAGGCTTTCTTTTACCTTTAAAATTTCCATCCATCGTGGCGATAGATAAAAGTTTTGCTTTAGTATTCTTCGAATTAAGGTCTTTTATTCCTTCTTCGTGGAGTTGCCAAACCAAATAATCTACAAAAGGACGATAAGGCTCCATTAAATCATCCGCTAAACAATAGGGATTGTATTGATTTTTATGAAAAATTCCCTGACCAGGCAACAAGCCAGAACTAACAATTCCACGGGCCACCATCGAACGCAAGATAGCGTACCCATAATTGAGTAAATTATTGGGGGATTCCCCTTCTCGTTCCCGCATAAAATCTTCAAAGAGATGTCCCCAATAATATTGTGCTGCCTGACCTTCTACATTAGTACTATCACCAGACAGTACTCTTTTTTCCAAAACTTCCAGTCTTTTAGCAGGTAGCCCCAAGTGTTGTAGTAACCGTTTTTGATTACCAATTTTCGCAGTAATTGTCTGCTGCCAGCAGTTTTTCTTTAACGCACCAGAAGCAGCTATTTGGAATTTTTGTTGACGACTCTGTAAAGTATTTCCCGCCAAAGGTAACATCATCCCCTGGGGTAAATGTTGCCCATCACAGGAAATAATTACTACCTTGTTTTCTTGTAAAGCCCGAATCAATCCGTGGGTAATTGTTATTTGCGGATGATCTAATAGCACCATTCCAATATCCTCCACCGGAATATATACTTCTTTATTTTTTTCGATCTGATTAACTTTCATTTGCTGTAAATACAAACTAAGATAAACAGGATTACCAAGATAAATCGTTCGCTTTATCATAAATCAGTATTCTCCTACTTGTACAATATTTCCTAAATGATCTAAACGAACTTTAATAATTCCTTCTAAACCTTTAAGAGACTGTATTCTTTTCCAAATAATATTTTTTAGGGGTTTTAAATCATTTGTTGTTGCTTCCGCATGGTGGCGAAAGTCATAGCTCCTTATTATACTATTTCCATAAAATAGTTTAGATTGACTTACCAGATAAAACAGATATGGATAGATTTCTTTTTTGTACTTATTAGTGAGCAAATCGGCTGTACTCAATTTAAAATCTTCTGGAGGAAAAATAAAAAATTCATTTTTCTTCAGCGTAAATAAAAAATTCCAACCTTTCTCATGCTCTTTCTTGACTATAGGAATTTCATTATTTTTCCGAGCTACTGCTTCAAAAAAACTGACAATTTCATCTTGTAATTTTCCTTTCTCATCCCGGTAAATTCCAGTGTGGTGGTTATTTCCTTCCATCACAAAATCAGCTGGAATAGCTTTATTTTCATCATCGAAAACCAAGTCTCCATGATGATTCTTCTTTTCATGAATAACTTCGACACTTTTAGGTCCTTCTATGGTCACTCGTTTTAATGAAATACCTTTTTTCTCATCCAACCAAATAGGACTTTTCTCCAGATCGCTAAAAGCTTTTTTTGCATCACCCCCATTATCCTTTATTCGCTTTTCCAGTTTTCTTCTTATTCCAACGTCCAGAACCTTTTCTACATGACCTTTGGTAAAATCTTTATTTAAAGGTTTTCGGATCGTATAAATAGTTTTTAATTTGACTAATTTCACCTTTTCAGGTACTTGATTTTCTCTTTGTCCAGTCAGAATAATCGGATTCTTAAGAAGACTATTTTTTCCCAAAAATGCTTTTTTCGGGTCATCGCCAAATTCTTCTATTCTCTTTAATAACGCGTCACGATAAGCCTTTTTCGAAACTAACTGAATTTTTTCTTTATCAAATTTTGACCCTATTTTTTCTTCCCAGGTCTCATACCGCTTACTTTTTCCGTAAACGGTTTCCTCATGCAGAGGACCTCTTGGTGCCTGAGTCACTTGAACGTTAGGGCTTTTCTTTCCTTTGACTTTTATTCTATTTTTACTCAACGTCGTAACTTTATTTTTTGCCTTTCTGGAAACTAATAAATTACTTAGTTGCGCTTTTACAACACTTCGCATCTGTTCAACTGGTGCCTTAAATCTTAATTTTCCCTGATCATAGTAAGTATGCCTGTTTTGGATATTCCAATACAGACTATCTTTTTTATCCCGCGCATTCAGATTGTTTAATAACTGAACAATAGCCGGGCGGGTGAACGCTACGGTGATGGCATCCATCGCATGATGTCGATGATCGTTTCTTTTGCTCCAATCGTTGATGGTCCGAATTACCCTATCGTTTCTGGTTATTTTTTGACTGGTCAGTCCAACTGCCTCATATTTTTCCCAGTTCAAATCCTTTAAAACGTCAATAAGTCCCCAATCTTTTCGTAATCGGGCAGTTATCTTTCCGGTAGAGGGCGTAACAATCCGACATACCTGCTTGAGCATTTCCATTGCGGCTTTAGCAATATACTGTGTATTACCTAAATCACGATTTAAAAAATCAGTTGGAATTTCTTCTTTAGATGTAAGCAATCGCCTTTGTTTAGTAGTCAAACGATCTGAATCACCAAATATATTTTTAATCCGTTGTCTGTATTCACCCACTGCTTCCTCTCCAAAATTAGCTACGTAATCAATCGCAGTGGTATTGCTTTTATCGAGGTTCTCACTCCGGGTGGTCAGAATTTTATTACTAAACGAATCATCGAAAAATAGGGATTGAGGTAGAATATGATCCACATCTACTTCATTAGTAAATAACATACCTTTATCGATATACTTATTCGTATAGAGTGTCTTATAGCCGTTGGGTTCCAGCTCTTTGTAAAGTTTATAGCGAATAATATCTTTACGACTTACCTTTCGGGTAATTCCAAATTCATTTCTCAAAACTTTTTTTATCTCTTCATGTTTTTTAGTATTCTCTTTGATTCGGCTTTCCATTTCAGACCGCTGCTTGGCATTCATTTTCAGATCCCGACCTAATTCAATACGAATTTCATCTGGTCTGCCCATCTCTGGATCAGCTATAATTGCATTCACAACATGAACCACTTGATTTAAAATTTTCTCTACCACCGGGTTTCGAAGACTATTCTTTTCCATAAGTGGCAAAGCATCCTTTAGTTCACGCGCATCCCGCTCATCCGAAGTCTCATGTAAAGAATGTCGATATTCTGCCAGACTCGCTGCCTCATCATAAGTCATTCCTTCTAATAAGCCAGGTAAGATATTCTTAATCGCTTTCGCGCTTAAATTTCCATATTGATCAGAAATTGGAATATTGGCCAGTTTTTTCGCCTGATCAGCACTTAGCCCATATTTTTTACAAAGGCGTTTTATCAGTTTTCCCTCCCCGCTACTTGTACCATCACCTTCATAACTATACAAAAGATGCCAAAGTAAATACTGCGGATGTGCTTCAATATTTTTAATATCATCTAGATTTTCCAATGTCAAAAATGGCAGACAAACGCCTAACGATTCTAAATTATCAGTCAATATCTTTAGCAAGTTAACACCTTGTACCTTTTTTGGATTAATGACTATTCCCTTTGCTTCGCAAATTTCTAGGCCAAGATTTACCAGATGATTTTGGAAACGATTTCCTTCAAGTTTCTCATAATTAATATTCCACTGACTAGCTCTTTGGTCTAAGATCGAAAAAATATCTCTCTTCGAAAGAGAGGATTGGGTGTTCAGTATTTCGAAAAATAATTTTCGCTGTTCAAAATCTGGCTTAATTACATCCACGCTATTTTTATTCTCTAATTTCAGGTTATTTAAATTTTGCCATATTCTAAACCATTGGAATAAAGGAGCTGACCGGGGAATGGTCTTGTTACCCGGTTCAAGGGTACAATTACCCACAAGGTGTTTTTGAGATTTTAGCCGACGTTGGTAGAAAATAATTTCGTCCCGAATAACTCCTTTCATTTTAGATGTCAACTCGGGATGATATCGTTGCTGTATTCCCCATATCCTTTCAAATTCATTAAGGTAATCTCTTCGTTGAAAAATTTGATTTTTCAGACTATTGCTCGGTGACTCAGTTATCTGTTGGTGTAAATATTGACCTACCGTCCAATTATTGAAATGCAGTTGCTTACTCAAATCGCTGATTCTGGAAAGATAACCAGACGAAGATGCTAAGTCAGTCAATAACGAACGAAAAACAATGGCTAGCTTATCTTGCTCAATCACTTGACATGCAGCTTTAGCACGCGCATCATAAATAAACTTCTCTTTTTCCGACCTGGATCCATTTACCTGCGCTACCGTTACACCAAAAACTTTCTCAAACAGAGCAATGATTCCTTTCGCCGAACTATTTAATACATCTTTTTTACGACTGACATCTAGTAATTCAGGATACTCAACGGACTGAATTTTCCATATAGTCTCAAACTCATTTGCTAAGTCTGAACGATAAAAATCAGGAATTTCTTCTCCTTTTTCTAATCGTTCCAATGCTAATTGTCCGGGAGTTAGCTGCCTGGATTTTAACACTTCTGCGATCGCCAGATCATCACTTAGCTGACTTCCATCCTTAGTCTCTTCGTCATTTTTTGCTTTACGATTACTTTTATAGCCTCTTTTCTTATTAATCGCTAATAAGACCCGAGCTAACTCGTGTTTTTCTATTCGCTCTGTAGCTGCTTTATCTCGGAGAGCAATAGTTTCGTAATGTGATAATTTTCCGTCTTCAGCTAAAAGTGTATCATCAGAAATAAGACTCATCTCCTTCAAAAGATTGATTAATCTATTCCGACGCATTTTATACCGATAATTATTACGTCTCATACCTCGTTTCATGGTACGCCCAGCATTTGTAGAGAGCGCTTTTCCGCTACTAAATTCTTTCTTTTCATCCGAAGATAAAGGAACCAACCTTACACCACTATTGATAATTTTTGACTTTATATATTTATCGTCTTCGATAACAAAAGCCCACCCAACCGATGCAATTCCTAAATCTAGTCCTACTATTTTTTTCATTTGAAATATTTTCTATATATTTGTGTTACAAACTGAAGCGAATCACAATAAGGATGATTCCTTTTTAGGAAGATTCCGTTGTGAAAGCATTTGAGTGGCCTTTATAGATTCTTATCTGTAAAGGTCGCTTACATTTGAACTATACACCTTGTATAAAACAATAATAACCCAATATAGTCACAATATTCATTTTTTTCATAATTTCATAAAAAAATCCTTGCTGAGTAGCAAAGATTCTTAAGTCCTATATAACAATTGGTATGTCAATTGGTAATTATGAAAGCATAGTTATTACCATCTACACCTCCCTCTCCTCCCCCACCTCCAGCAAAATCAATTCCTTCCCTTTCTCCGCAAATGCCTGCTTCGCCGCTATGTGATCAATTTCGATATAACCAAACGTATCATAGTGACAACCAATAATCTTGTCGCACTTGATAAAATCACTGGCAATGACCGCATCCTCGTAACCCATCGTAAAATTATCACCAATCGGCAGGATCGCAAAATCCAGTTTGGGACAAGTCATCGGAATCAACTGCATGTCCATCGTCAGGGCCGTATCGCCGGCGTGGTAGAAACAACCTTCGTCGTTCCAGATCACAAAGCCACCGGGATTACCCGCGTAAGTGCCATCGGGCAGTACCGAGGAGTGTACCGCGTTGACATATTTAGCCGTACCAAAATCAAATTTAGCTTTACCGCCCTGATTGAGTGGATGGCCGTCCATGCCTTGCGCTCCGTAGTAGGTAGTAATTTCGTAGTTGGAAATGATTTTTGCCCCCGTATTCTTAACGACCGCTTCTACATCCGCCACGTGATCCTGATGTCCGTGGGTAATCAGCAGATAATCGGCGGGAACGTCGGCCAGTTTTACTTTATCTTTTGCCAGATCATTAGGAGTAATAAATGGATCAAAAAGCAGGTCTTTTCCGTTGAGGCGCATACCAAATCCGGCCTGACCGTAATAGGTGATTTTCATAAAAAATATATTTTAAAATAATAAATAAACAAGGTGAGCAAATTAGGTTTTTTACCCGAAATGGCAAAAAAAAAGCGATATCATATTGACGTTCAACAGGAACATTCAATTATAATATCGCAATTACTTCCTTTCATAAGAGGAGAGAGAATGGATATAAGGAAGTAAGGTTTTCATTGGCTCTTTACCTTAAAAGGGCCTGGGGAGGAAATATTTTCCCTTTGTACAATGAAGATGTTCCATACGAAAGGTATCGGAACACCACAAATGTAGCCCAATACGGAGAACTCAACTTATCTTTATGTCTTAATAATATATCCAAATGTATATTTTCCTATTTTTCAATGAATTTATCAAATCTTAACACTCGCCCTTAAGCATTGACTATCAATACTTTAGATTAAAAATTAGGCAGAACTGTTTTTTAACCTAAATGAAAACCCGGTAGAATTCCCATTTTCCAGGAATATTTTTTACTTTCGTTCTGAGCAGGAAAAGAGGTTACCTGAATTCTTTTAAATAAGGTAATTCCACTCAAAACACGGTACAAAGAGAATGGAAACAACTTTTATCTTCCGGATAAGACTAGCGTCCTTATGGATGTTAGGATTTTTATTAATTGCCACGGATCAGGTATCCGCTGGGGTATTTGACCTTGTTCCCAATCAAGGGATTTCTCAGAAAGATCTTTCCACTTACTTTCTTTTAGGCGAAAATCCGATCCTGCTGGATGGACAATTAGATATTCAAACCACGACTTTTGTTCCAATATCGCAGGATTTCTTGTTTCAACCCAATCAGGAATATTGGCTCAAACTAACGCTCCAATGTACACAACCCAATACCTCCCAACAGTGGATTAGTCTGGGTCGCTATGATGAAGTGGCCCTGTACCGCAATCAACAATTTATGGGTCGGACCGGCAGAGCCGTCAACAGTAAGGATTGTATGGCTCCGGTTCATCGAAATTGGTTGTCCCTGATGCCCTTGTCGGTAAAACCAGCAGACTATTATTTTCGGATCAAAACGGGACGTTTTCAGCCACCGGGACCACTATCCGTCCAATATGCCAACTTCCAGGATCTGGAAAAAAACAGAAATGAAAAAATTAAAAACAACCTTGATTTTTACTTTTTCCGGATCAGTATTTTGGCAATCATCGCTTTCATGGTACTGCTTTCCTTAGCTCAATTTTTTACCAGCAAAGATAAGACCTATCGTTGTTATGGCTTTTACTTACTGCTTACCTTTTTTTATTTGTTGATCAATTTTGAGAAGGAAGGTTCTTTTAGCTTTTTTGTACAAAATTATTTTGCCAGTTACTTTCAGGCCCTGATTATTCCCAGTCTGATGTTGAGTTATTTTTTTTACTCACAATTTGTACGCTGTATTCTGGATACTCGCTCCAGACAGATTCGCTTTGACCGCCTGTTGCGGAATTATGGATGGATGACTTTACTGTTTGTACTGCTGGACTTAGGAATCGGTTTTGTTTATAAAACAGATTTTTATCCCCATTTACGGAGTATTTTTCTCATTATCGCTTTTGTTATAGCCATGTATATTTATGTCCAACTCTGGAAGACTAAAGGGATTATCGCCAAATTAGTACTTACCGGATCTGTCATCTTTAGTCTGGGTTCTTTCCTCGGTTTTCTATTTACCACTTTTATAAAATTACCGGAAGGTCTGAGTATTTTTTCTGATGGCCTGACCTATATGCAAATAGGTGTTCTGTTGGAAATTATCTTTTTCACCATCGCCTTGGCTTACCGTTCGCGACAAATTGAAAAAGAAAAGGCAAAGGCCAGCGCCGACCTGATCACCGAAATCTACGAAAAAGAAAAGCTTGCTTATCAAAACGAAAAAAGTAAAGAATTCGAAAACCGTAGATCCCAATTTTTTGCGGATACCAATCACGAATTACGCTCGCCACTTACCGTCATCAAAGGAATGGCCGAAAACCTGGAAGGCAATAATCTCCAGCGCAATATCATTCTGAAGAATACCACCAACATGCTCTATCTCATCAACAATATGCTGGACCTGGCCAGAACAGAATCAGGAGATGTTAAGGTAAATATGCTTCAGGATAATTTTGTCAGCTTTTGTGAATCACAGATGGAAGCATGGACTTACTTCGCAAAAACTAAAAAGATTGAAGTAATCTATCAGCCTGCTACTAAGTTGATTTTGATGGATTTTGATGACCAAAAAATGGAACAGATTATTTCCAATTTGATGAGCAATGCTATTAAATTTACACCACCCGAAGGCACCATTACCGTAACGACCGAACTGCACCACGACCAATTAGTACTCACCCTTCAGGATACTGGAAACGGCATCGCCAAAGCAGATCTTCCCAGGGTATTTGATCGGTACTACCGGGTTGAAAACCCTCAAAATAATAAAATCGAAGGAACCGGAATCGGTTTGGCATTGGTCAAAAAATTAGTGGAATTGGCTCACGGAACAATTGAGGTATCCAGCAAGCTCGGCGTTGGATCTTCGTTTATTCTATATTTTCCAATCACCAAATTAGCGCCTTACGGAAAAGCCAAAATTTCTTTGGATACACCGCTTCCAATGGATACCCAAAATGATTTACTCACCAGTATTGCCCCAGTTAATGCACCGGTACTTTTAGTCGTAGAGGATAACAAGGACATTCTAAATCACTTAAAATATTCCCTCGGCCAATGGTATAATATTATGACCGCCACCAACGGATCTGATGGTATCGCCAAAGCGTGTGAGTCATTTCCAGATCTGATTATCAGCGATGTCCGAATGCCCATTCAGGATGGGCTATCACTCTGTGAGACCTTAAAAAAAGACTTAACCACCAGTCATATTCCCATCATTCTACTGACCGCTTCTTCAACGGATGAAGATAAAATCAAAGGACTCGAACGTGGTGCTGATGCTTATGTGACCAAACCATTCAGCCAGGTAGAACTAAAACTGAGAATAGAAAACCTCTTGCAAGTTAAGAAAACGCTACATGCTTATTTTTCAAAAAACATTAATTCAGAAACCATTCAAAAGAGTAAAATTTCAAAAGAAGATCAACACTTTCTGGACAATTTAGTACGCTTTATTAAGGACAATATTGATAATGACCAATTGGATGTCCAACAGATGATGGCCGCAGTCCATGTCAGTCGCCCTACCCTGCATAACAAACTAAAAGCATTAACGGGCCTCTCGGCCAGCCAATTTAAAAAACAAATAAAAATGCAGGAAGCCAAACGATTGCTCGAAGAAGGACATCGCAATATTACGGACCTAGCTTATCAGTTAGGATATAAATATCCCAATAATTTTTCTAAGGATTTTAAAAACTGGTACGGCGTGACTCCTAATAAATTTGACAAATAAAGTGAAGGGAATATTAATATTAAAAAAAAACAAAGCTCCTGCCAATACCGACAAGCTCCCCAATAACCAGCACCTAAATTGAAGTTGCCTCCCGCCTGTCCGGCCGGCAGGTTGAGGTTGAGGTTGAAAAAAAGAAAACCGACAAGCTTCCCAAAAAAAACCGACAAACGCCCAAATCACTGTGCCCTAAATTGACGTTGCCATTGAGGTTGCCATTGAAGTTAAAAAGATTCCCCAAAAAAACCACAAACGCCCAGATGACTGGAGCCAAAATTGAGGTTGCCATTGATTTTGCTATTGATGTTGCTATTGAGTTTTCCCCGCTACCCGTCATAATTCACCGCCACGCGCAGGGCCTTCAGCCCGGTAACTCCCTGCAAATCCCCCAGTTCCAGTTCTTCAATTTCTGGTTCTATCATCCCTTTACTAACCAAAAAACTAAGATATCGGCGGTAAGTTACAGCATCCCGATCCTGTGAATAAACGATCGCTATTTTCCCGGGGAGCGTCAGCCGTTGCGATCCTCCTTTGACCAGCGCTTTATCAATTCTTTTCTTTAAAATTTCGTACCGAATATTGTAAGCACCGTCCACATCAAAGGATTTACTGGACATCTTAAACTTCACCGTAATCGGACTGCCATGTACCATAATCAAGGAAGCAATCTGCAACTTCAGCGGTAACTTAGCTTGCAGATTTCGCACCAACCGCTCGGTTCCTACCATGGTTTCCAGTTGCCAGAGTTGTAAATTTTGTAAATAAATAGGACTATAGTTTTGTTTTTTGACCAGTGATTGTCCGACATACATATTATACTCAACACCATCCGTCTTATATTTTTCAAAATAATGAGGATAGATTTTTTGCGCCTTCTCCTGCTGCCGGTCCAGATAGTTACCCATCTGGTCGTTAATCATCGCCACGCTATCCTCAAAATCCTTTCGCTTAGCATAAATAAAACCCAGATCATCGTCCAGCCTTTCTTTGTACCTGTTTACCATTTTATCCATCTCGGGACTCAACGTACGAATATGCTTAAAAGCCGGATAAATTTCGTTCACCAAAAATTCTCCCATCGATACTTCATCGCCTGCATCCATTCCCGTTTGGAGATGGGAAGCGGCTTCATTTAACCGGTGTAATAACTGATCATAAACAATGAGTGGTTCTACTTTCAGGGCTCCTTTGATAATTTTACCTGCCAATTCCATCTGGCTAATTAGGTCATCCTGCACGGCCTGATTACGCTCGTCCGTAGAGCCTTTGATATCAGATTGACCAAAAAGAGGCATGACCTCATCAAAAACAATATCTTTAATCGAAGCGTCTGGATTGCTTTGACGAGCAACCCAAAGATCTTCGGCTACTTCAAAAAATTTCCACGAAACGGCCGGATGAATCACCGTAAAATTTTGCTGAATAATGCTCTCCATCAGCGTTTCATGCTCAACCATCCAACGTTGCATCGTAACGGCAAAAATGGGAATAATATCAAAAATTTTGTTAATACTAACTGTATTTATCTCCCGCACGTGTGGACTACCAAATTCGATCACGCCAATCAACCCGTTGTCTAGTCTTACGGGAATAGCCACATAACTCCGAATCCCACATTTAGCCAACCGGTGTACTTGCGGATTAACCTCAGGCTTTAGTTTAGTTAAATCAGAAAAAAATACAGGCTCCAGTTTTAGCAATTCCTGTTGCCCAAAACCACAAAAACATTCGGTAATCGTAACATTTCGCTCTAACTGTAACATGATGCTTTTAAATTGTACATCCCGAAAACAATCAATGGTTTCTGTTTTTTCATCTAAAATAAACATCCCCATTTCCAGGTCCGACATTTCTAAAATTTGGATGACTTTATCTTTTACATTCTCAAGATGAACTTTTGATTGAAAAACGTCAGGGTGTAGTAGCTCTGTTTTTAAGTCCGAAATAATTTCATCCACCGTTACATCAAATAGATTTATGATCCCAAAACCTCTGAAAATAAATGCGTTAGGCGGAAAAATTTCTTTCCAGACTTCAATATTATGCGCATTATTACGCAATAATTCAATATCTTCTTTTGAGACCGAAAAATCCGGATCTTTGGGTTCTAACTCAGAAAAATCACCATTATACATTACCCGATAATGACTGATACGTTTTGAATTCTTATTAGGAACATCCAGATAATAAGAGCGAGGACTTTTTAAATCAACCCCAAAGCGAAAATTGAGGATAAAAATACAAGCATAGATATAGTATAAATCACTGTCCATATTTCTGATTTCGAATTTAAAATCAGGGCCTGCTTGTGCAAGAATTTTTTGGAAACGCCGGGTAGGATTAAAAATAGCATTGGTAAATGGAATAGCCCCCGCTTTTATTTCATTATCTTGTAAAGGCTCAGGGAAAACAATGGAGAGCAATTGTTCGATGGCTTCGCCATTGCGATGAATAATTTCTGCGTCAAGGATGGGCGATCTCAGCTCGGGGTATTTCTCTAAATCCTTCAAGACTTCCTGTGCGTATCTGGCCGCTCCTTTAGCCGCTCCTTTGGCTTGCGCTTCCCAATATCGGTAGATACCGCTAAAGCTTACTTCTACGTCAAAAGGCAATTCTCCCCAGGTATGGATTGGATTTTTATGTTTTAATAACTTATTCATACGTAGTATCTTTATTTATTTCCGTATTTGTCTTTAACGGTTATAAACATAAGAAGGTTTAGTCAAACGTGGTTATTATAGGATCACCGACCCTACGGCAATCCCAAGGCCCAGGACAATAGCCAGCAATTTAGGAAAAGGAACTGCATGATGATCACTACTACTATCGGACTCAAACAGAATAGTAGTAGCAATATGCAAAAAAGACCCAATCACCACCGCCTGTAATACACTAATATGCCAGTCCCCGATTTGTTGTTGCTGCGCAATCACAGAAGTTAACGCAGCGGCCAGCGGCGACATGAGTGCAAAAATGATCAGTAGCAGCCACAGCGTATTTTTGGCGTACCCTGATTTTTTTAATAATAAAACCAACGCAAACGCCGCCGGAGCTTTGTGCAATACGATACTCCACAATAGATGATGACCGCTGTGATCATGCACGTGTCCTCCCAAGGGCAACCCTTCAATAAAGGCGTGCAAACAAAGTCCAATCATCACCATAGTGGTATGCCGACGAACCTGATTCTGATGGTGAGGAACATGAATATGGCCATGCTCTACCCCACCGGAAAATTGTTCCAGTATTAACTGAATAAAAAAACCAATCAGAATATAGATACCCACGTTTTCTACGGAAGAACGAAATACAGTTGGCATAATATCCATTACACAGATACCCAGAATATAGGCGCCACTAAACGATAAAAATAATTGCAATCGGGACTGGTCTTTGGGATCAACCAACAGCGCCGCAAATCCTCCCAGTAAAACGGTAAGAAGTAAAAGAAAATATTCCCAAATATGCATGCTTAGAATTTATTTTTTCAGACCACCTTATTTTCGGTCCTCTTTATTATCAACTACTACCAATCGCCAAAATTACGCTTTTTCTATGGCCAACATCCCTGTTCCTAATAATGCTCTGGCCAATAAACTACCAATCAACCATCCCAACAAAGCGCCCGCTATCACATCCAATGGATAGTGTACCCCAACGTACACCTGAGCGTAGGCGATCGAAGCCGCCCATAAAACCAACCACCACCGTCGGTGTCGCAACCTTCGACCCAACCCAAAAAATAAAAATCCACTGACCGCAAAATGATTGGTTGCATGACTGGATGTAAAACTATAACCACTTCCACAGGGAATTAACAGATGAACCGGAGGCCCCTCCTCCACCTGATGACAGGGACGAGGTCGACGGATCGTTTTTTTCATGACCTGGCTACTCAGCGTATCGGCAATGAGAATCGTTAATATCAACCCGATTATCAGGTACCAGCCTTGCTTCCCAAAATTCTGCAATAGAAAAAATAACAAAAACACATAAAATGGTACCCAAAAAAGCTTATTCCGCCACCAGGGCAATAAAAAATTTTGCCAGTCCGTCTCCCAGGATTGATTGATCAATACAAATAAATATTTATCTAATTCTAATAGCCAATCCATACAATAATTTAGAATTAACAACCCGTAATCACCTAATTAATAATTACTTAAAAATATTTAAAAAAACAATATTACTTTATTTACTTTTTCTGATTTGGTAAATATATTTCCTAATGAAACTTTGCAAACCCAACGAGAGTATGATAAGGGTGACTCCAAATCCAAATAACGGTAAAATTTGGTTGCTCACACCTTATTTTTAGTCTACTTTTGTGACCGGAACACATTAATTGTCCGGCATTCTATAACAAAAAATAGGTTAACTTTCTCGCAAAAAATAAAACTCTTCCGTTAATTTTTTTGTAAAGAACGGACTATTTTTCCATACTACTTCTTTAATATCGGTGAGTTTATTAAAAAATACTTCACCGCAAAAATTAAAATTTGTGTCTTTAATAAAATCTATCTCAGGTATTCGTGGAACCATCGGTGGGGTAAGCGGAAAAAATTTGACGCCGCTCGATATTGTTGAGTCTGCTTCTGCCTACGGGTACTGGCTTTTACAAAAAGGTAAAAATCCAAAGGTAGTCATCGGTCGGGATGCTCGAATTTCAGGTGAAATCGTTAGCCAGCTGGTCGTTAGTACACTCCGCAGCCTGGGTATTTCCATCGTAGATCTGGGCCTTTCCACCACTCCAACGGTAGAAATTGCCGTACCCATCGAAGAGGCAGGTGGCGGAATTATTCTCACCGCCAGTCACAATCCTAAAGAATGGAACGCCCTTAAACTATTGAACGATAAAGGGGAATTTATTTCCGCCGCCGACGGTCAGGAAGTACTGAATCTCATCGAATCCGGAAAGATTACTTATGCCGAAGTGGATAAGCTTGGGACTTACCAAACCAATGATTCTTACATCACAACTCACATTGAGCAAATTCTCAACCTGCCATTGGTTGACGTTGCCGCAGTTCAGGATAAAAAATTTAAAATCGTAGTAGATTGTATTAACTCCACCGGTACCATTTCTATTCCGCCTTTACTCGAAAAACTGGGTTGTGAATGTATTTTACTAAATGAAGAAATGACGGGTATTTTTGCTCATAATCCGGAGCCATTACCGCAAAATTTGCGACAGCTTTCAAGCGCAGTTTTGAGCAATCGGGCTCACCTTGGAATCGTAGTCGACCCGGATGTCGATAGACTAGCCTTCGTCTGTGAGGATGGCGAAATGTTTGGGGAAGAATACACCTTGGTCGCAATTGCAGATTATATCTTAAAACATACACCGGGCGCAACAGTATCCAATTTATCTTCCACCCGTGCCTTGTCGGATGTGACGGTAAAACATGGCCAAACTTATACGGCTTCTGCCGTAGGGGAAGTAAATGTAGTCACCAAAATGAAAGAAACCAACGCCGTTATCGGTGGCGAAGGAAACGGTGGAGTCATTTATCCCGAACTCCACTACGGACGGGATGCACTCGTCGGTATTGCTCTCATGCTTTCGCACCTCGCACACGCTAATCAACCAATCTCGTTTTTAAGAAATTCGTATCCTAACTATACCATTTCAAAAAATAAAATCGAATTAAGCGATGATATAGACCTTGATTATATTTTTAACGGCTTGCAAAAAAAATACGAACGCGAAAGAATAAACACGACGGATGGCCTGAAAATTGACTTCGAAGAAGGCTGGATTCACCTCCGACGTTCTAACACCGAGCCAATCGTCCGGATTTATACCGAATCTGCCTCTCAGGTCATTGCGAATAACCTCGCCAATAAAATTAGAGCGGACATCAATGATCTGATGAAAGAAAAAGCGCGTACCGCTTGATAAATAAAATTATTTTTTAAAAAATAAAAATGCGACTACAACGAGAACTGTAGCCGCATTTTTTGTTAAAACCAGCCTTATTTTACGTTTAATACCCTACCTTTGCAATACTAGGTGACATTCGCAGATTTACTGCCACTCCTTTTAGAGACTGGAAGCTAAGAATCAGGAAAATTTCTAGTAGTATATTTTACCAGACAAACCATATTTATTATGAGAATTTATCTAGACAACGCGGCCACCACACCGTTGCTGCCGGAGGTCGTTGAAAGAATGACGGATGTGCTTACCCACACTTACGGAAATCCGTCTTCCCTGCACGCCGAAGGCAGAAATGCCCGTGCCACCATCGAAGAAGCTCGTAAAACAGTCGCCAACGCAATTGGTGCCTCCATCGGAGAAATTTTCTTCACTTCCGGAGGAACCGAATCCAACAATATGGCGCTTAAATGCTCCGTTCGGGATCTGGGAGTCAAACGGATCATCTCTTCTCCCATCGAACACCATTGCGTACTTCATTCCCTGGAAAGGTTACAAAAAACGATGGATATAGAAGTCAAATTACTGCCCGTCAACAAATTTGGTCGACTCGACATGACCGTCCTCGAAGAATGGCTGGCCAATAGTGATCAGAAAACGCTGGTCAGTCTGATGCATTCTAATAATGAAATTGGAACCATGATCGATATCGACGCCGTAGCGGATATTTGTCAACATCATAACGCTTATTTTCATACCGATACGGTACAGACGGTAGGCTATTTTCCAATCGATGTAAGTCACGAAAAATTTAGCTTCCTTTCCGGTTCTGCCCATAAATTTCACGGCCCAAAAGGGGTTGGATTTATTTATATTAATAATGAAAATATCGTTAATCCATTTGTAGACGGTGGTTCTCAGGAACGAAATATGCGTGGTGGAACCGAAAATATTGTAGGAATTGCGGGACTCGCAAAAGCACTTCAGTATTCGATCAACCACATGGAAGATCATAAAAATCAAATCAGTGAATTAAAAACGTATTTTAAAGGAAGACTAAAAAATGAATTTTCGGATATCCAGTTTATGGGGGATGACGAAGGTCTGAATCATTATAAAGTACTCAATGTATCTTTTCCCCCTTCGCCTAAAGCAGCCTTGTTGTTATTGAGCCTGGATATTGCGGGCGTAAGCGCATCCGGTGGAAGTGCGTGCAGCTCAGGTGCCGAAGCAGGATCACACGTCCTGACCGCGTTAAATATACCACCGGATCGAAAAAATATTCGTTTTTCTTTTTCTCACTTGAACACGAAAGAGGAAATAGACCAGGTAATTGAAAAATTACGACCGATTTTAGCAAAAGAATTAGTAATTAAAAACGAATAAAAATTTGTGAATTTGTAGCTTTGTGGCAATTACTTTGTCCTGTATTTGAAACTAGAAAATAAAAAAAGCACTGCGTTTGAGTGCAATGCTTCGTTCTTGTATTTATCAAAAATGAGTGGATGTGCGCCACTTTTAAGACGCTTAATACAATTAAAACCACCTTTAAGACGCAGAAAGTTTAATTGGGTCACTCTTGTTATAAAAAAAATTAAACATAAATAAAATATGAAGATTGCGATGTTGGGCTATGGAAAGATGGGAAAAAAAATCGAGGAATTGGCCCAGGCAGCAGGGCACGAATTTATCTTAAAGATTGATCTTGATAACCGTCATACTTTAACACCAGAAAGTTTACGGCAAGCCGACGTAGCGATCGAATTCAGTGAACCCGCCTCCGCCGTAGAAAATATCAAAATGTGTTTGACCAATGGCATTCCTATCGTCAGCGGCACGACCGGATGGCTGGAACAGTATTCGACGATTACAGCCCTGTGTAAAAAGGAAAATGGCGCCTTCTTCTATGCCTCCAATTATAGCATTGGCGTTCATCTCTTTCGCAATATTAACCGACAACTCGCCAAGCTGATGGATTCGCAACCGGATTACCAGCCGCAATTAACTGAAATTCACCATACTCAAAAACTGGATGCCCCCAGTGGTACCGCCATCACACTTGCCGAAGATATGCTTTCTGAGATTTCTGATAAAGACAAATGGAGCAACGAAAGTTCCAAAGACGCGGCAACCTTGAGTATTTTGTCCGAACGGATCGACCAGGTGCCCGGTACCCACCGAATCGACTGGAAATCAGCCGTAGACACCATCCGCCTCGAACACATCGCACATTCCCGCGAAGGATTTGCCAAAGGTGCGCTGACTGCGGCTACCTGGATCGTAGGAAAAAATGGCGTTTTCGGAATGAAGGATATGCTGGGATTCTGAAAGGGAATTAGAATGGGGAATGACGCCACAGAAATTAAAATTGAGTCTACCATTGAAAATCCAACCTACCTCCAAGAACTAACCCACTTCCCAATTTATGACCACCCAAATTGATTTTGCCATTGAGCTTGCCATTGATTTTGAAAAAATCCTATCTTCCCTCTAACATCTGCCCACTTCCCAACTTACGGCCACCTAAATTGATTTTGCCATTGAGCTTGCCATTGGTTTTGAAAAAATCCCTATCTTCCCTCCAAAACCTGCAACCTCCCAATTCACGAACGCCTAATTTGATTTTACCATTGAATTTGAAAAACCCTCCCATGCTAAAAAAAATCCTCCTTTCCCTTCTAGCTCTCTTCCTCCTCTATATCCTGAGCGTACTCCTCTACGCTACGTATCACGATTATCAGCCGGAAGAGAAACTAGTAATGATCCCAAAGCAAAATTCCACTAAGAAATTAATCGAAAAAGATACGTTGAGCCTCCTGACCTGGAACATCGGATACGGCGGTCTTGGAGCAGAATCCGATTTCTTTTATGCCGATGGCCGGATTCTACTTTCTGGCGGCATGATGGTGCGTCCTCCGGAGTCTGTGGTAAAAAAGAATGTGGAGGGTATGCTCAATACTATTGGCGGACAACCTGCAGATATCATGCTATTACAAGAAGTAGATATCGCTTCCAAACGGAGTTATTATTTTAACCAGTACGAAGCGATCACAAAATTGCTTCCGGACTACGAATCTACCTTTGGGGATAATCTGCGTACTGCCTACAGTCCTGTTCCGTTATTGGAGCCCTGGCACACCTACGGCTACACCCACAGCGGCATTGCGACCTTCGCCCGCTATAGCTCGACTCAGACAACCCGATACCAATTACCCGGTAAGTTTGGTTGGCCCAATCGACTATTTTTGCTGGATCGTTGTGCTCTGGAACACCGATTTGCCTTAAAAAATGGCAAAGAATTGATCGTTTATAATATTCATAATAGTGCCTACGATAAAGATGGCCGTATCAAAAAACAACAAACGGAATACCTCAAGAAACTTTGGCTGGCTGAATATGCCAAAGGCAATTACGTAATCGTCGGCGGCGACTGGAATCAGGTACCTCCCTTTTTCGACCCCAATTTTTTCCGTCCCGACGCTCCAAAGAAGGAAAATGCCAACATTAACCCTGAGCTCATGCCAAATAATTGGCGTTGGATCTATGATCCAGGCACTCCCACGGTACGCGATACCCGGGAAATTTACCGTAAAGACCAGACTTTTATCGGGTTAATTGACTTTTTTCTACTCTCCCCTAACTTGCGGGCCTTGCAAGTAAAAGGCGTAGACCTGGATTTTCAGTACAGTGATCACCAGCCGGTGACACTAAAGATTGTCCTAGAGTAACTTAAATAATTCAATGTCCGTACAAATAAGTGGTTGAGAATTATAGCTAAATACTTGTTATTGTGGCAGATAAGACTTAAAATTGTGGTGGTTATTGGGCAACCGATAATCAGAAGGGAATGTATTATTTATTGTTATTATGGGTACTTTTCGCCCTATCAGGTAGTTAAGAATATAGAAGAATTACAAAAGACTTCTTTATTCGTTAGTGCTAGTTAAGAATATTAGACTGGAAGTTATAAGATTACTTGAGAAACTACACTGAACTTCGTTCAATTACCCAAACTATTGTCCCTTTATAACACCACGCCCTATTCCTCCCATTAGCTGGTAACGAATAATTTTGTCCTCCTCGATTTCTTAACCCAAGTTTTTTCAATTAGCAGTTCAGTATACACTGAATGCCCACTAAACTAAGATATGGACTTACAGTATTTTTTTAACATACTCTGGAGACGAAAATGGCTGATTCTCATCGTAATGATCATTGCGACGGTGGCTACCTACTTTTTCGTAGATCGTAAACCCGATACTTTCAAAGCAAACGGCCTCATGACCACAAGTATTGTGGGACAACGAGGGGTGAATCCACAGGAAGAGAAACCCTGGATCATGGAATACTATGTAAATATGGGTTTCGAAAATATGATCGAAGCCATGAATTCCCGCCGAAATATCGACTTTCTGACCGCCCGCTTATTACTCCACGATTTAAGTGCTGATACCCTTTCGGCAAAGAATGGACCTTTCCGTCGTTTATCTGAAATGAAAGATGTTGATTTAACTTATTCACCACAAGAAATTGAAGATTTACTGGATACTCTGCAATATAAAGTTGATAACCTTCAATACAAATTCTCCGATCCTCAACAGTACCATATTTTTAATGATGTGGCCAAAGCGTTAGGGTACGATTATGAGGGCTTATTAAAATATAATCTAAACATTGCCCGTAGTGGAGATACAGATAACCTTTTGATTGAATTTGAATCGGAAAACCCCTATCTCTGTACCTGGGCGGTGAATACTTTTATTGAAGATTATCAACGCCTTTACGAAGACAACGCTCAGCTGGAAGGAAACACTAAGGTAAACTACCTTAAAGAACAAGAAGCAGAAGCCAAAAGGAAATTGCTGAATCTGACCAGTCAAATGAATAAATATAAAGGTCAAAAGAGTCTCTACGACGCTTCCGACGAATCTCAGGGAATTATCTCCCGTCGTAACAAAATCAGAGAAAATCTCCAAATTGAAAAGTCTCGGGTACCAACCCTGGAAGCAAATATCCGCGAACTGGATAAATTAATCGCACAAAAAGGAAGTGAAACTAATGTTATCGAAAAGTCTTCTATTTATAATAATACTGCCGTACTAAACATGCGAAAAACGATTGCGGAACTGGATGAAATTATTATAAAATCGGGTGATACCGACGAAGCAGCCAAAAAACAACGAGAACTGATCAAGAAAAATCTGGACGATAAGATAGAAAAACTGGCGGAACTCGAAAAAGATAAAGAGGATATTCCGGATAATAAACAAACCCAATCCGGCCTTTTCGACAAAAAAGTCCAGGCAACCCTTGATCTGAACCAGGCCAGAGAACGAATTTCAACCCTCGAAGCGGACCTGATCAATGTCACCAACAACCAGGCTAATCTGGTCCAGAATGACGCGGTGATCAGGGACCTGGAAGCCGAAATCGAAATTGCACAGAAAAATTACGATGGCTTGGAATACCAGTTCTCACAGGCTAAATTAAAAGTAAACGATACCTACTCACCACTTAAAGTCCTGGAATACGCACGGATGCCGGAAAAACCAGAGTCCAAGAAAAAAGCATTACTATCTGCCTTCGCAGGAGTCGTAGGAGGTGTGTTATCTACCGTTTTAATCTTTCTGATGGCGTTCTTTGATACGAGTGTCAACTCCATTAGCAAGTTTCGTAAATTTACCAATGTAGATTTATTAGGAACAATTAACAAAGTCGACACGGACAAGCTGGATTTAAAATATCTCTTTTCTTCCAACGGTCAAAACAAAACATTAGACACTTTTAAAGAGTCGCTCCGTAATATCCGTTACTTGATTGAGACGTCCAATTCCAACCGTTTTCTTTTTACTTCCACCAAAAAACAGGAAGGAAAAACGTTTTTGATTGTGACCCTGGCCCACGCCCTGACCATCAAGGACAAGAAAATTTTGATCGTTGATACCAATTTTAAAAACAATACACTCACTAAAATGTCTAAGCAGACGATTGAGGAAAACTTGTTAAATAGTAAATTACTGGGTGATAATGACCTTTCTTCCGAATTCGTTTCCCAGCAAATTCACGATCCCTTCAATCTGGAAAACGTGGACATTATAGGAAATAAAGGTTCGTACCAATCGCCATCGGAAGTATTTGCGGGTAAGGATTTTGATAAATTCCTGGAGGGACTGGAAGAGCATTACGATTATATCTTTTTTGAAAGTGCTTCGATGAATAATTACTCGGACACTAAAGAACTCACCCAATACGTAGATAAGGTAATTGCCGTGTTTGGCGCGGAAAATGATATTAAAAACGTGGATAAAGAGTCGATTGATTATCTGAACAAATTGGGCGGTAAATTTATGGGAGCTATTCTCAACAAAATGGACCTGCGGAATCTGAGTTAAGCATTTGCTTTAACCAAGAACTGAAAAACAAATAAAATAATAAATTTGTTAGATGGCAATTTTGTGATCTAACAAATTTTTTATTAAACACACAATTAAGTGGCAGAAGCATCACAAAAATCGTATTACGTAAAATCTGGTTTATTCAGTTTTTTCGAGAAAGGTTCTATGTTCGTTTTTGGTTTTTTAGGATTTGCCTTACTAGCGCGAATTCTTCATCCACGCGAAATGGGTATTTGGGTGGTTTTTATGACCACCGCCGCCCTGGTAGAGGTGAGCATCGTCGGATTGCTGCAAAATGCGATGGTCAAATATCTTTCCATTGCCAGTAAAAAGGATTATGGCCGAATTATTCTGGCCACCATGACGCTCTATTTAATTGTTGCAACTGCTTTTGCTGCCATACTCTTCTTTTCAGCACCCTTTCTGGCGGACTTTTTAACAACAGAAGAAGATGCGATTTACCGACCACAATTGATCTTGCTCTTTAAATTATTCTGTTTACTCCTCTTTGTACTGATTCCTTGTTATTTATTTAATTTCATTCAGCAAGCCAATCTTTCCTTTGAAGGGATTTTCTGGAGTAATTTTGGACGTAAAATTATCTTTTTTGTCTATGTAGTGATTACCTATTTCGGCAGTTGGAAACTAGAATTAGTGACGTTACTGCAAATGCAGATTCTGGGGGCTATCCTTGCTAGTATCATCGCCTGGCGTTTTGGAAAAAAATTTTTCATCATTGACGAATACAAAATTGACTGGGCCTGGGTAAAAGAATTATTCCGCTTTGGAAAATTTACGTTTGGTACCAACCTCAGCACCATGCTCTATAAAGGTATTGATAAATTGATGCTGGCCCGTTATGCCGGTGCTGTTCCCGCCGCCCTCTACGACGCGGCCATCAAGATCACCAATCTGGTAGACGTGCCAGCAATGACCGTTGCATCGGTCGTATTTCCACAAAGTTCGATTCAATCTGACAAAGACGATCCGACCAGAATAAAAGCCTTGTACGAGCAATCCGTAGGAGCCATTCTGGCGATTATTTTACCCTTTATTCTGGTCGTTTTTCTGATTCCGGAATTCACCATTTGGGTGGTAGCTGGAGAAAAGTGGCTCGAAGCCGCACCCGTCCTTCGACTGACCATCCTATACGGCGTATTTTTACCTTTTGCCATTCAGTTTGGAACGATCCTCGACTCTATCGGTCGTCCTAAAATAAACTTTATGTTCACCCTGATTGGGGTAATTACAAACGTTACGCTTAATTACATTTTTATCAAAGTACTCGATATGGGCCTCTACGGTGCCGCCTACGGAACCCTGCTTACCTATGGCATATCATTTGCGCTGTATCAAATAGTTTTGCGGCGTATGTTTGGCGTCAACGCTTTTCTCGCATTTACCCATATTCCCGGCTTTTATCGACAAGGTTGGGAAATCCTGACCGGATTTATCGCCAAAAGGAAACTAACCAAATAAAACAAGTGAATTTTAATGAATTTGGTGAAAAATCGCTGATTCTTTGCCAGTTACCCTGGATCTTAAAACCTTAAATTCCTGTTAACTAATTTGGTTTTTACGGTATCGGTGTTAATTTTTTTATATTTTTTTTCTCTCAGACCAAATGATAAAAAATTATATGCACTTTGCAATTGAACGCTTAGTCACCTTTAAACGTTTTCTACACAAACATATAAGATACTAGAACAATATAATACCCCACCCCCGTTAAGAGTAAGAAAGGGTTCTGTTACCCAATTTCTTTATCCCAATGATTGAACATGGAATATGATATAATTTATTTTTCTCTTTTTCGCTGGAATGGACCCTATTCTTCGATCTCCGTAGCCTTGGCACGGGAATTTTCTCGTGCTCGCCGGGTTTTTTATATTAATAACCCATTTACCTTAAAAGATTCGCTGACGAATGACCCCCAGATAGAAACAGTGGTTCCTAAAGTAACCGCAGGTAAAATAACTTTTCAGCCCGACGAAGAGTTTTCTAACATCATTACCATTACCCCGCCTTTTACCTATCCGATCAATTTTTTACCAGAAGGAATGGTATACAATAAAATTTCGGAGCAAAACAGTAAAATCATCTACAATACGGTACAGCAAACCATAGAACGATACAAGATAAAAAAATATGTTTTCATCAATTGTTTCAATCCGTTCTACGCACCTGTTTTATCCAAAGATTTTAATCCGATCCTCAATATTTATCAATGTGTAGACGATATTTCTCAGGAAGATTATATTGCTCGCCACGGAGTCAGACTGGAAAATAAAGCGGTTAAAAAAGCAGATTTAACCTTGGTGACCTCTCAGGAACTGTACCGGCTGAAATCTCCTTTTACTAAAAACATTCAAATTCTTAATAACGCAGCGGATAATAGAAACTTTAGTCGAGCTATCAGCGAACCCTTTAGCAGACCCGCCGAAATAGCTAAGGTGAAAACAAAAATTATCGGATTTATTGGCAATCTGGACGAAGCCAGAATTGATTATGAACTCCTGAAAGCGGTCGCACTGGGTCATCCGGATAAGCAATTGGTACTGATTGGCCCCTTAAACAATACACAGTACAAAACCCTTGGCCTGGATAAAATGAGCAACATTACCTTTACCGGACCAAAAGAAATAGAAGAACTGCCAGCGTATCTAAAATACTTTGACGTCTGTATTATTCCTTTTGCCAAAAATTTACTGACCAAAAGTATCTATCCATTAAAAATAAATGAATATCTTGCAGCAGGAAAATCAGTCGTTTCTACTAATTTTTCTCCCGATATTGCCAGTTTTAAAGATTTTATCCATCTGTCAAACTCGCAAACCGATTTTGTAAACTTAATTGACTGGGCAATCTCCGATAATTCGGCAGACAAAATAACTGCCCGGACCAAAAAGGCCGCTACCAACACCTGGAAAAACAGAATTAAGGAATTCGAAAAATTGGTGGAGCCATTTTTGCAAAAAAAGAAAAAAAACAAAGAGGTTACCGAGAAATCCTCAAACCTCAGACATTAAGTTTTAAGATACTGACTTTACTGATACTGATACTACCACAATGCTGCAAACTTCTCAACGCCCCGGGCTTCGATCCTGGCTGGCTAATCAACTGCTTTTCCAAAAGCTTAATAATCCATTAGGACTGGGATTATTGCTATTGCTTGCTATTCTGTTATCATACGCCATTGCTATTCTGGAATTAAAAATAGGGATCGTCATCCTCGGTGCCATTATTGGGATTCCGCTGATAGGCGCTTGTCTGCTCCAGCCGATTTATGCTATTTGGACTATTTTAATTGTGGGAGTCTTTGTAGATTTCTTAAAAAAATCGATAGATGCTCCTTTCGGTACGGCCCTGGATGGACTGCTGTTTATAAGCTTATTTGGCGTACTAATCCAGCAAGTGCGCAGTCGGGATCTCTCCTTCGCCAAAAATTCAATTAGTGCCTGGGTCTTAATCTGGGTAGCCCTCAATATCTTTGAAGTGCTGAACCCCTGGGCCGGGAGCAGAATGGCCTGGCTCTACACCGTACGAAGTATGGCCGGATTGATCATTCTCTACTTTGTAGCCATTTACGCCTTCAGCAGTTATAAAATAATTGTCCAAACCATTAAACTGATCCTCGCGCTTGCGCTACTTTCGGCTCTATATGGCTTAAAACAGGAGTTTCTCGGCTTTACGAATGCCGAACTGACCTGGCTCTATTCTGATCCTAAAAGACTCGAATTGATTTTTCAGTGGGGTCGACTCCGAATATTCTCTTTCTTTTCAGACCCTACTACCTATGGCGTTTTTATGTCCTATATGGGCACATTCTGCTGTGTTCTGGCGATTGGACCGTTCAGCACTGCTAAAAGAGTCTTACTCCTATTTTCAGCTGCCTGTATGTTCGCTGCGATGGTATACGCAGGTTCCCGAACACCCTTTGTGCTGGTTCCCTTTGGATTTATCGTTTTTACCCTGATCACCCTGAAAAAGGAAATTCTTATCGGTGCCGCGTTTATGGGCCTCCTGGGAGTTGCTTTTATCATGAAGGGAACCAGTAATCCGGTCTTATTTAGATTACAATCCGCCTTTATTCCTAAACATTCCGACGATACCATGCAGGTTCGTTTTAAAAACCAAAAATTTATCCAGCCAATGATCCATCGCCATCCTGTAGGCGTCGGTCTGGGCAGCACCGGAGTATGGGCCAAACGATTTACGCCTGACTCTTTTTTGGCAGATTTTGCGCACGATAGCGGATTTGTCCGAATTGCGGTTGAATTAGGGTGGATTGGCCTCTTGATTTACATGGCATTTTTATTTACCTTGTTGCGTCAAAGCATTTATTATTATCTAAGAGTGAGAAATCAAAAGATAAAATACTTGTATCTCGGATTTACGGTGGTTTTATTTCAGTTGACACTGGCTTGCTATCCACAAGAAGTATTGGTACTTTTACCAACCAGTTTGGTTTTTTACTCCATTACTGCTGCGGTAGTTCGGCTAAAAGACTTTGACGACGTACCCACCCACCACGTACCGTCCATAATCACCCCAACCCTCCTGTCGGCTACGACGGAAATGAGTGTCCCTCATTTCAATGAGCAAAAACGAATCGAAACACCGATCTCCAAAAGACGGTAGTTTAAAACATACTAAAACAAACAGAACTATGAGCAAATCAAACGAACACTTCGAAGAGGTAGAATTAAGTCAAAAAGAACAAGTCATTGAATTTATCGCAGTATCTATTGCGGTCCTGCTCTTGCTGGGAAGCTTCCTGAAAGTAATGTTTTTCTAGTACCTCAGGAATAAAGTAAATGATTTTAGAAAGGTAAAACTCCAGACTTTATACAAAATATTTTAGCATAAAGTCAAATACGGAAGCTTCCTTTCGCTTACAATTTTAACAGACTTAATTATGCCAGTTCTTCCGCTTATCAAGCGAACGGGACGATGGCTTTCGGCAAAATTTATTCAGGAAAAAATGAATAATTCGCTGGGGTATATCATTATGATTGCGCTGGCCATCGCTGTAGCTTACACCGTTTCTATATTCGGTAAAATGAGTATCATTTTACCCATCCTTTTTATCGCCATTCCAGCTGCGGCTTCCTGTTTTATCTACATGGATATGGGGATTGCTGTTTCTATCGTTACCGCTTATATGATTGGCCTGGCAGCCAAAATGGCCGAGAGTGTACCTTTCGGAATTGCGTTGGATGCACTACTCTTTCTGATGTTTGTGGGCATGATGATCCGGCAAATAAAAGAGCGGGACTTTGAATTTGCCAAGAATAAGATCAGTTACTTCATTATTCTCTGGATAACTTATAATATTCTATCCATATTTAACCCCTGGGCCCAAAGCCAGTTAGCGTGGGTATTTACGGTAAGGAGTATGGCCGTACTGGCGCTCATGTTTTTCATTGCAGCTTACGCATTTAAAGATATGGCAACGATCATGCGGATCCTCAAATTGATCATTTTCATGACCTTTATTTCGGCACTCTATGGGCTAAAACAAGAGTTTGTAGGGTTTGCCAGCTGGGAAATGGAATGGTTGTCTGCCGACGAAAAACGAATGCAGTTAATTTACCAATGGTCCCGAATCAGGGTTTTTGGCTTTTTTAGTGATCCAACTAACTACGGAATGCTCCTGTGCTATATGGCGACTTTTTGCTTGATATTAATGACGGGGCCCTTTAAACTCTGGAAAAAAATAATCTTGTTCATTGCTGCCATGGCGATGATCGCCTCAATGGGCTACGCAGGATCTCGAACACCCTTCGTATTATTCCCTTTT
Organism: uncultured Saprospiraceae bacterium; assembly: GCA_938015415.1. Taxonomy (GTDB): domain Bacteria; phylum Bacteroidota; class Bacteroidia; order Chitinophagales; family Saprospiraceae; genus JALZUU01. Next base: position 25,784 of record CALLPK010000055.1, on the reverse strand, counting down.
GGGTTGCTTATTTTTGTGCTGCTCAAAATGAATAAAAAAATTATGATTTTGACCGTCATCACTTCGGTCTTAGCCGTGGGGGCAATTATGAAAGGGGGACATAATAATGCGGTACTTTTTCGAATTTCCTCCGCCTTTAAGCTTAGTGCGAGTGCTGATACGATGGATGTCCGCTTTGAGAGTCAAAAACTAATTCAGCCCTATATTCATCGCCATCCCATCGGTATGGGTCTCGGAAGTACAGGTGTTTGGGGCGCACGTTTTTCGCCAAACTCATTCTTATCTGACTTTCAGCACGATAGTGGGTTTGTGAGAATTGCCGTAGAATTGGGATGGATTGCCCTGATACTTTATTGTTTGATGCTTTTTACAATTTTGAGAACCAGTATCTACTATTATTTCCGTGTTAGAAATCCTAAAATTAAAGTAATTTACCTGGGATTGACGGCCATCTTTTTTGAATTGGTACTGGCGACCTACCCTCAGGAAGCCATCATTATTTTACCAACAAGTATCAACTTCTATGTCTTTTTGGCTATTTTAGTAAGATTAAAGGACTTTGACGATCCTGAACCGACTAAAAAGAAGAGTGCTTTTGGTAATTACGCCAAAAAACATATGACAGTGGAAGGAATACCGGTAGACAAAACGGCGGCAAAGCCAGACCTGGAAAAAGCAAAGGGTGGACAGAAAAAGCGAACACTGCCTTTCGGCATAAATCTTGAACTTAAAAAAGGTGGTATCTGGCGTAGGTAAAACTAGTAGACAGTGAAGTGAATGGATTCATACTCATAAGATTTTACTTATTTTTGTAAAAAAATATAAGAAGGTTGTTTAAGCCTTTCTACGCTAACTACCTGGACAGCATTAGGTGTATTTAAATATTTAATTTGTCCACGTACTTATCATTCCCTTATTTGAACTATAAATTCTACGAAAATGAAAAAGTTGACCTTTTTGGTTATCTGTACTTTACTACTTTCCACCTTAAGTGCCCAACAGCCCATGGATTTCAATAAGGTGGTCGTGCCGGAAGGTTCGCGTGCCCGTACTTTTGAAGACTACCTGGTGCAGCTCGCCTGGATGAACAATCCAGCCAATAAAACTTTTGACGAAGAAATTAAGATCGCAACCGAGGAAGTAAGCATCATTAAGTGGAATTGGACCGACGATCTGGATGCCGTTTTTAATTATAATGAAAGCCATTATATTCAGGATTTTTTCCCAAATAGAGTAAATCCTACCGATCCTAACGGACTGTTCACGATCTTCCCAAGATTTAACTTAGCTGCCCGGATCAAACTTAGCACCTTTATCAACAACCCAAAGGAAAGAAGGAAAGCGGAATACGAACTAAAAATTACCGAGTTGGAACGCGATCAGGAAAAACTGGCCATTCGTGCCAAAACTTTAGAACGTTACCAAAATTATCTTTTAGCCAACGAAATCCTCCTTACCCGAAAACAGGCCGAAGAGGATTCTTACCAGACTTACCTTTTGATTAAAGAAAAATTTCGCCGGGGAGATGCCGAACTGGATGATCATAATTCCGCTTCCACCAGTTATTATAATGCCAAAGAAAAATTTATCAGCGCTAAATCTGATGTAAAAGTGGCAGTGATTCAATTGGAAGAGATGATTGGAATTCCATTCGCCGATGCACTAAAATATGGTCCAAAAGACAAGAGTAATTCTAAAAAAGAATCCAAGTAGATTTCTCTGATTAGGAATAGATTACCACGGATAAGGATGGCCGAAGTGACGAGCTCGCTTTGCGTCTTCTTCTTTTTGTTGTTCCATTTTAAAAGCTAAATAGATGCCCAGGGTGTGATCAAAATCCGCCAACGTAGCACTTAGCTCATTTTCAAAACGATAAAATCCAACCAACTCCATTTGCTCGTTAATTGCCCATTCAATACCGGTAGTTACCCGGTTTTTGTCCCACTCGCTTTCTCCTTGCTGTTCGTAAAAAAGTTCATCTTCTAGTACAAAAACCAGGTTTTTAAAGGCTTCGTAAACAAAACTCACTTTCAAGCGCCAGCCTGGTTCGACATCTCGCTCTGTTTTTTTATAAACATTATCTCGCTGATAACGCAACAGCATCGAGATTTTCAAAGGCGAATCTTTAATAAATTCACCATACCCCATTCCCCAACTCAAACGGTAAGAATCCAGCTGATCTGGTGTTAAATAATGTCTAAACGAACTTTGCAGCTTTATATCCCACCGCGTACGGTAAGAAACACCCCACTGAATCAGCGACTCGTCATAAGCAGATATATTATCGTTAAATCTGGATTCCCAGTTAAGATCCGTCTTCCATTTTTTATTAAACTTATAATCTACCGAGGTACCCGTTCTCAGGCTCCATTCTGTTGCTCTTACTTCTGGATTTTGGGCCGTAGATATATGGCTCATCCACAATAAAATAAATGGTATTATATATTTCATCTTATTTTCTTTTTGAAACAAAGCAGTCCGTTTTTTTTCTTAATTTCGCCTTGTCTTCTTATTAACCTAAAATTTTTACCGTAGAAGTTGTTTAAAAACTTCGTAATAACAAAACTAATTATGAGACTTGTCACTCCCCGTATATTTTTACTTTTTCCCCTGGCACTCTTATTTGCCTGTAAAACACCTAACGTTGCTAAAGTAGAAAAGTTAGTTCCAACGGATAAAAACCGGACCGAAGAAACCGTTGATGTAAATACCATCAAAGGGCATATCTATTTTCTTGCCTCCGACGAAATGTCCGGACGGGATACCCCTTCCAGAGAACTCAATATTGCGGCTCGCTATCTTGCCACTACCCTGGAACGCTACGGCGTAAAAAAGATTCCAGGAGCAGATAGCTACCTGCAACAAGTTCCCATGAAAAAAATTACTCCGGCCACCAGTGGTACCATCAAAGTGGAGAATACTACTTTTGAATTAGCCAAAGATTTTCTGCTGCTCAGTGGTGAAAATGTGGACCTCGAAGGAGACATTGTTTTTCTAAATCACGGGACAGAGGAAGATTTTAAAGCTGGCGACCCAAAAGATAAAGTCGTAGTAACCCTGGCAGGGTACGAAGGACAATCTAACCCGCAAGAATGGTTTTACGCCGGACGGGATAAGCGAAAACGAGGTAGTGATTTTGGTGCCAAAGCGGTCGTTGAAATTTATAGCAATGCGCAGCTTCCCTGGTCGTTTCTACTACAATTTCTAAATCAACCCAGAACCATCGTGGATGATCAGGATCCTGACGAAGAAAAAAACAAGACGCCTTATTTATGGGTCAACGCCGGCGATCCGGCGGCCATTGCCGTCCTGAAAAAGGGCCAGGGTAGCCGTGGAAAAATTCAGGTCAGCGGTCTGAAAGAAGAAAAAGTTAAAACCTACAACGTCGTCGGAATGGTCGAAGGAACAGATCCTGTCGTAAAAGATGAATACGTTATTTACTCCGCTCATTATGATCACATCGGTATCGGCGCGGCAGATGCGCAGGGCGACACCATCTACAACGGTGCCAGAGATAACGCCGTTGGTAGTGTCACCGTACTTTCCGCAGCCGAGAATATCGCCAAATATCCCACCCGAAGATCTGCTCAATTTATCTTTTTTACGGGAGAAGAAAAAGGATTGTTAGGCTCAGATTATTACGCCAATAACCCGATGATGCCACTGGACAAAGCCATCTATTGTTTTAATAGTGACAACGCAGGTTATAATGATACCAGCCGGGTGACCATCATTGGTCTGACCCGGACACTCGCGCAACCGTTGATTGAAAAGGCCTGTTCTTCTTTTGGACTGGACGCTAAGGAAGATGCCGTTCCGGAACAAGGATTATTCGACCGTTCAGACAACGTTAATTTTGCGGCTAAAGGAGTTCCCGCGCCTACTTTTAGTATGGGCATTACAGCTTTTGATGAGGTCGTCAATCGTTATTATCACCAGGCGGCCGACGGACCGGAAACGCTTGATTACGATTATCTGGAAAAGTTTTTTAAATCTTATGTATACGCCTGCCGACTAATTGGGAATACGGATCAATCTGTATTTTGGGTCCCCGGTGACAAATATTTTGAGGCTGGACAGGAGTTGTACAAAAAGCCTTAGGTGTTGAATCGTTGAATAAGAAAATCCCTTTTTGGTAAAATTTACTGGAAAGGGATTTTTAGTTTCTCGGTAAGAATTTTATAACTTTACTAAGCGTATTTTTATTTTTTTGTTTTGTAAAAGAAAATTATGAAGAATATTCTCACTACCCTATTGTTATTTTTCTTATTAACTGCTATCACGGCTCAGGACTTGAGTGGTAAATGGATGGGCTTGTTAAAAATACAAGGAACGGAACTCGAGCTGTATTTTAATATTTCAAAAAAAGAGAATAATTATTCTGCCACCCTGGATGTACCCAAACAAGGCGCCAGAGGGATTCCGGTTACGGCTATCCAGTTTCAGGATTCTACCCTTGATATTTCCGTCGGTGCCCTTGGGATGACTTATGCTGGAATTCTACAAAACGATTCTCTGATCAAAGGAGAGTTTAAACAAATGGGAACCTTGCTGCCGCTTGACCTGAAAAGAGTCTCTGCCGAAGCTACTATTTTGGTTCGACCGCAAACGCCGCAGCCTCCTTTTCCTTACCGGGAAGAAAATATTACATTTAAAAATACCAGAGATCAAGTGTTGCTTGCGGGTACCTTAACGCTGCCACTCAAGGCAACTAATTTCCCCACTATCATCCTCATCAGTGGCAGTGGTCCGCAAAATAGAAATGCTGAAATTTTTGGACATCAACCCTTTTTAGTCATTGCCGATTATCTGTCCCGCCACGGTATTGGCGTCCTACGCTTTGACGATCGGGGGGTCGGTGATTCGGAAGGAGATTTCAGTGCTGCGACCTCCCTTAATTTTGCGGAAGATGTACGTGCAGCGGTCACTTATCTAAAAAGCAGAACAGATATTGCGCCGGATAAAATCGGTTTGATAGGACATAGTGAAGGTGGCATGATTGCTCCTCTGGTCGCCAGTACACCGAACACGGTCAGCTTTATAATTTTATTAGCTGGCCCCGGACTCCCCGGTAAAGAATTGATGTTATTACAAAAGGCAACTATGGAAAAGGCCAGTGGTGTCCCCGCTCCGATGATAGAACGCGGACAATTCGTCATGGGTGGTGCTTACGATCAGATACTTCGAACGGATGTCAACGATCCAACGCGGAAGGATAGCCTGATTACTTACTTTCGTGCCAGCTATAATAATTTGCTGCCCGAAGACCAGTTGCATCGGCTGGCAGATCAATTGTCAAGTCCCTGGATGATGAATTTTATCCAACATGACCCGGCCCCAATACTCCAAAAAATACAAATCCCCGTATTGGCGTTAAACGGTGAAAAAGATTTGCAAGTACCCGCCGAAGAAAATCTGGCAGCCATCGAAGCGGCTCTAAAACAAGGAGGAAATTCGACGTTCTCCACCAAACAATTTCCCAACCTCAATCACTTATTTCAAAATTGTGAAACCGGGTTGATGAACGAATACGGAATGCTGGAAGAGACTTTTTCGGAAGAAGTTTTGAAAGAGATTACCGAATGGATTCAAGGGCAATAACTGGTAAATTTTGTAAATTGCGAGTTCAATTTTATTCAACAAAAATCATTAAAAAATGGAATGGCTAACCAATCCGGATATTTGGATGTCTTTTTTAACGCTCTGTGTTTTAGAGATTATTCTGGGAATAGATAATATTATTTTCATCTCCATCATCTCCCAAAAACTACCGAAAGAACAACAAGGGAAAGCGCGTACCTGGGGACTTGGATTTGCGTTGATTACCCGGATTTTATTACTTTTATCCATCACCTGGATTATGCAGTTGACAAGTCCAATTTTTACTATTATGGAAAACGAAATTTCCGGACGGGATATCATTCTGATTCTGGGCGGTCTGTTTTTGATTTATAAAAGTGTCAATGAAATTCACGAAAAAATAGAAAATGCCCACGAAGAAGAAACCATCAGATTGAAAAAAGTCACTTTCTGGAATGTCATTTCTCAAATCATTCTCATTGATATTATCTTTTCGCTGGACTCGGTGATTACCGCCGTCGGAATGGCGGAACACGTCGAAGTAATGATCGCTGCGGTAATCGTTTCGGTGCTGATCATGATGTTGGCCATCAACAAAATCAGTAGTTTTGTGGATGAAAATCCTACGATCAAAGTATTGGCACTTTCTTTTTTAATTATGATTGGCCTGGCGCTATTGGCCGATGGTCTGGACTTTCACATTCCGAAAGGATACATCTATTTTTCTATGGCCTTTGCACTCATGGTCGAAGCGGTCAATATTACTATTTCGAGGCGCAAACAGAAAAAATAAATGAGGAATAAAAAATTACCCTAAAGTTATCCCCTTTTTGTACTAGATATGAAAGTTTCTTAGATAAAAAACTTAAATTTGGGAAACTTGTATAAATTCAAAAAACCAAAACTCTGAAAACAGCACCTGCTAAATTTTTGTTTCTTCTATCAGAAACATGATTTAGTACACTGTACAAAGTTAAAATCTGGTTTTACAAGTACCAGATTGGGTGCGCCAGCGTCGCTAAATTTGATTTGTCAATTAATCAATTATAGCGACTCTGGCATTTTATAGCATACCCTTGAGTTCACTAAGTTTCATCATACACTCGATAGGCGTCATACCATTCAAATCCAGCCCTTCCAACGTTTCTTTCAATTTTACCAACGCAGGATCAGTTGACTCAAAAATACTCAATTGCACCGGAGAAGCGGAGATATTTTCGAGTTGTTTTTTGATCGCTCCTTTCTCATTTTTTGTAGTCGGAATATCCGAGGAGTCACCCTCCGTCTGAATGGATTTCTGTTCCAGTTGACTTAAAATATACTGCGCACGCTCTACGACCGATCTGGGCATTCCCGCCATCTTTGCGACGTAGATACCAAAACTGTGATTACTTCCGCCGGGTACCAGCTTCCGCAGAAAGATCACTTTATGATCCAGTTCCTTAGTAGCAATGCTCCAGTTTTTGATGCGCTCAAATTTGTTGGCCAGTTCATTTAACTCATGATAATGGGTAGCGAATAAAGTTTTGGGTCGGAACTTACCGTTGTTGTGTAAATATTCGGTAATCGACCAGGCTATGGAAATCCCGTCATAGGTGCTCGTACCCCTTCCAATCTCATCCATTAAAATTAAACTACGATCCGAGATATTATTCATAATACTCGCCGTCTCATTCATTTCAACCATAAAAGTAGATTCCCCCGAACTAATATTATCCGTGGCCCCCACCCTCGTAAATACTTTATCTATCAAGCCAATTCTGGCAGTTTCCGCCGGTACAAAACAGCCCATTTGGGCCATCAGGCAGATAAGGGCTGTTTGACGAAGAAGCGCCGATTTACCCGCCATATTAGGCCCCGTAATCATCATCAGCTGCTGCTCATCATTATCCAAAAATACATCGTTGGGAACGTAGGCATCGCCCAGTTCCAGGTGCTGTTCAATAACAGGATGCCGTCCTGCTTTGATATCTACCACAAACGAATCGTCAACTGTAGGCTTACAATAATTATTACGGATAGCGACGTTGGCAAAGGCCAGCAGACAGTCCAGGCGGGCAATATTACTCGAATTTTTCTGGATCGGGGAAATAAAATCCGCCAATTTAACTACCAGTTCTTCAAATAATCTTTCTTCGATTGTAAGAATTTTTTCTTCGGCACCTAAAATTTTAGCTTCCAGTTTTTTAAGTTCCTCGGTGATATACCGTTCGGCATTCGTCAGGGTTTGCTTACGGGTCCAGTCGTCGGGAATCAGTCCTTTATTTTTATATTTATTGGTGACTTCTAAATAATATCCAAAAACATTATTGAACCCGATTTTCAAATTGTCAATCCCGGTACGTTTGGCTTCGGTCTGTTGAATTTCTAATAACAAATCTTTTCCATTTCTTACGATATGTCGTAATTCATCCAGTTCATCGTCCAGTCCATCGGCCATCACGCCTCCTTTATTCAAATTAACGGGAGGTTCCGGTTGTAAATATTTTTGAATGGTCTGAATTAATTCGGGACAAGGATCCAATTGTGCCCCGAGTTGCGTAAGCACCGTGCTTTTGGCAGTATGAAGTGCTTCTTTGATGGGACCGATGGCGAGACTTGCTTTGGACAATTGAATAATTTCCCGTGGATTGATTTTGCCAAGAGGTACCCGGGAGATCAATCTTTCCAAATCGCCAATTTGATTAATCCCATTGGCGATAACTTCTCTAAATTCCGGTTCTTTGGTAAAATATTCCACGGTATCCAACCGACTCTGAATGGCGGTCGGTACGCAAAGTGGTAACACGACCCATTTTTTTAGTAAACGGGCCCCCATCGGAGAAATCGTTTTATCCAGGATATTAATCAAGGGTACTCCCGTTTCGTGCGGGCTATAAATCAGCTCCAGATTTCTGATCGTAAAGCGGTCGAGCCAAACGTAGCGATCTTCCTGAATCCGGCTGATCCGCGTGATATGTTTAACATTGTTATTTTCGGTCGTCGCCAAATAGTGCAGACTGGCACCAGCAGCCTGATGCGCCAGCGACAAGTCATCTACTCCGAAACCTTTCAGCGATTTCACTTTAAAATGATTGAGTAACTGTTCGTGGGTAAAATCCTGCGTAAAAATCCATTCGTCCAGCGGATACGTATAAAAACGCGTACCAAAAGTTTCGGAGAAATAATTCGAATAGCTTTTGGAAAAAATGACTTCCGAAGGTTGAAAACTTTGCAGGAGTTTGTCCACAAAAGGAATATTCCCCTCTGCCACCATCAATTCACCAGTGCTTAAATCCAGAAAGGAAACTCCAACCTGTTCCTTTTTTCCAAAACTTAAGGCGGCCAAAAAATTATTGGTTTTATGATCCAGGATCTTATCGCTCGTCGTGACGCCCGGCGTGACCAGTTCTGTGACGCCTCGCTTCACTATTTTCTTTTCTTTAGAAGGTTTTTCCAATTGCTCACAAACTGCCACCCGAAAACCAGCCCGGACCAATCTCGGCAAATAGGTGTCCATGGAATGGTGTGGAAATCCCGCCAATTCGATATCACTGCCCCCGTTATTTCTTTTGGTAAGAATAATTCCCAGTACCCGGGACGCCGTAACAGCATCAGCCCCGAAGGTTTCGTAAAAATCACCCACCCGAAAAAGGAGGATCGCATCGGGGTATTTGGCCTTGATATCCCCGTATTGTTTCATGAGGGGCGTGACCTTTTTGTTGGGCTTTTTTGTTTTCTCTTTTTTTGTCAAAACGTATGGTTGTTAGAAAGTTATGTGAGTTGGGAATAGCTCTAATCTAAAGAATAAAAATTTACCTCTCGGCCACTTTGTACGGCTTCTTTTTAATTATTTTTTCAACAATTTATGATTTCTCACAAAGGTAGCAAGAAAATAATGGCTTTGGTAATTGGATTTTGAAATATTTTGGGAGTATTATTCGGATCAAATCTAAAGTGCTTTACCCAATTTGAGTTAATTTTCTTAAATTTGCCCGTATCTTTACGAACATCTCTACGTCCTAAAAACAGACTTGCTCAGATAGCATTATTTTGCTGGATGTATTGCAAAAAAAAGGTTAGATTAGCATAAGTATTATTTAATTACCAGATTAAAAGAACGGAATGATCTTTTTAATCTAAACAAACTAACAATTCATGATTCCACAATTTGCCGGACTGAACGACACGGAACAAAAATTACTAAAGAACGCGATTCCATTAATTACGGCTTTAATCGCCGGTGCTGACGGAAATATCGACTCCGCAGAGAAAGAATGGGCGGCTAAAATTATGAAAATCAGAGGCTATCAGCATCCTCCTGCTTTGGAGGGCTACTACAAATTAGTAGGCGAAGAATTTGCTACTCAACTGGATGAACTGATCAGTACCTTACCGATTGGTACAGATGAGCGCATTAGTATGATCAGTGAAGAGCTGGCGCAACTAAACGATATTTTCCCAAAAATGGATCCTTTACACGCTGCCCATTTTTACCATAGCTTTGTTACTTTCGCTGAGCACGTAGCCAAGGCAAGTGGTGGAATCCTCGGTTTTGGGGCCATCAGCCGTGCGGAAGGAAAATATGTTGGACTACCGATGATCAATAAAGTAGAGATGCCGGAGGATGCGGACGACGCACCTTTTGAAGATGAAGAGGTGGAAGAATAGAATTTTATTGAATTACCAATCCCGGATCAGTGCTGAGATTGAAAATAAAAATCTTGAGCCTTTCTCGTAAAATGCGGGAAAGGCTCAATGCTTTTATTATAAACTGTGAAAGGCACTTAATTTCATCACCTCCCATCCAGCTTCCCCTCGACCCACTGATACACGTCCAGATAAATAAAACTCCGCTTCTCAAATTCATCCTCTTTGAGAATTTTCATTTTTTCTTTAAATGCTTCCAATACCGGCCGGTGTTCATTTTGGGGCAGCTGGACCAGAGCTCGAAATAGACGAAGCGTTTCCTGTTGCACCTCGGTTAGTTCTTTGAGTTTGCTTAAAAAACGATGAGTTGATTTTATCAGAGAACTCAATAGAATGAAATTACCCAATTCGTAGTGGGCCAATAGCAACAAAATACGCGCGTAGGCTTGTAAGTCTTCCCGCAGATGCGCCACTTTTAAATCGAGAATCCGATCCAGATAATCCAGACATTTTTCGTAGTCTTTAGAACCAAAATAGAGGTAAGCAATTTTAAAATAAAAAATCAACACCCGGTGCTGATCCAGCAAATCCGAAAACTTATCCAGAAAGCCAAGGATCCTGGGAACCACTGGCAAGCCTGCCCGAAACTGTTGCTTCATAATATGTTGGTTGATTTCCGCACTGTAAAAATACAGCGAAGCAATCATCCGGGAATTGTAATTAAAGCCTTCATAATTTTTATGGTAAAATTTAGCAAATTTTTTAAAATACAGTTTAAAAGTCACCTGATTTCGCTGGTGAAACAGACTCGTCAAAACGTAGTGATATCCCCTCAGATATAGATCTGGATCTTCCTCAATTAAATTAGGATCTTCTTCAAAAACATCAATCCACTTTTTTGCATAATCAAAACATTTTTTAAAATCAAGCAAAATATGATAGAACCATACCCACGACTGATAAAGGTACACCCGTTCAAAAAAAGTTAGTTTTGACTGATCAATCTTATTAAGTTTTTCGTCAAAAATCGCAATCACCATCTTTTTATTCAGGTCATTTCGGATATGACCGTAACGAATATAAAATCCATGAATAGAAATTTTCAGATTGGAAAGTTGGCAACTATTATGAATAATTTCTGATCGTCGCAGTGCATCGCTTTCAAGGCGTTCCATCTTTCCTTCCTCCTGCCGGGAACGTGTGATGTGACGCTCTTCAATCAGTTTTAAAAATTCTAAAATTTCTAATAATAATAAATCCAGATGGTTTTCCTGAGCGAGGGTACGGATACTTTCCAGAATTTTTAGACTCTGATAAAACAATCCTTTTCCGTATAGGATACGTGCGAAATCAATCTGCTCTCGTATTTGAATTTCAACATTTTTCTGGATCGATAATAACCGTAGACTGGTCAGGATTTGCTGGTATAAATAACGCTTTAGATTGGATAGTTGAGCAGCAGAAATACCTGGCAATTTTTCTTTTATTTTTTGTTCATCGTAGTTTTTTGTTTTGGCAATTGCATCAAATAATAGTCCCAGCTTATTACTGGTTTTTTCTTCCATTTTTTTGATATATAATTTAAAATTCCGCCTTTCTGCCTTATTCATTGAATGAACCAACGTAAACAAATACCGTCTTGCGTTATTGGATCTCACCTTTTTCATGGTCATAAAAAACTGTTTATCAGGCATTTACGTAAAAAAATGCCTGTTTAAATACTGTATAAAGACTATTTATTAGGCTATAAAAAAATCAGGATTTACGCTAAGTTTGCAAAAATTAATCGGAAATAAAAACGGGAAGAAAAGAACCTGTCATTTAGTAAATATCTTTTCGCTCAATTTTAAAATACATTCAATAAAATTTCAATAAAAAATTAGTTTTATGGCAAAAATTAAACTTGAATACATTTGGTTAGATGGTTACTTTCCAACTCAAAACATGAGAAGTAAAACCAAAGTCGAAGAACATGAAAACTTTAAAGGAACTTTAGAAGAACTAGGAGTCTGGTCTTTTGACGGTTCATCAACTAAGCAAGCAGAAGGTAATTCTTCAGATTGTTTATTGATCCCTGTTGCGATTTATCCGGATCCAACCAGAAAGAACGGTTACCTGGTCATGACCGAAGTTATGAATGCCGACGGAACACCTCACGTATCTAACGGTCGCGCTACCATTGATGATGACGACAATGATTTCTGGTTTGGTTTTGAGCAGGAATATTTCATCATGGATACTAAAACGCAATTACCGTTAGGATTTCCAATTGGTGGATATCCTGCGCCACAAGGTATGTATTACTGTTCTGTTGGTGGAAAAAATACGCACGGTAGAGCTTTAGTGGAAGAGCACGCAGATTTATGTATCGATGCCGGTCTTAATTTTGAAGGAATTAACCAGGAAGTTGCTTCCGGTCAGTGGGAATTCCAATTGTTCGCAAAAGGTGCCAAGAAAGCGGGAGATGAAATTTGGATTGCCAGATATTTATTAGACCGTTTAACTGAAAAATACGGATACTACATTGAATACCATCCAAAGCCATTAGGAAAAGACATGGACTGGAATGGTTCTGGTATGCACGCAAATTTCTCTAACACGGCCTTAAGAACTTCTGGAGATAAAGAAGTATTCGCTAAAATCTGTGAAGCTTTCCGACCGGTTGTTGATGAGCACATTGCGGTGTACGGTGAGTTTAATGACCAACGTTTAACTGGTTTGCACGAAACAGCTGCTATTACGGATTTCTCCTGGGGTGTTTCCGATAGAGGAGCTTCTATTCGTATTCCAATTATTGCCGTTGAAAAAGGCTGGAAAGGATGGTTAGAAGATAGAAGACCTGCTTCTAATGGTGATCCTTACAAAATTGCTGCTCGAATTATTAAAACAGTTAAGACTGCAAATGTTTCTGTTCCTGCATAGTCAAAATATTTCTTTTAGCATTAACAGCGTTTTGCGCAAATATTAGCGCAAAAAAAAATAAAAAGGCGGATCGCAATTGCGGTTCGCCTTTTTTTTTAAGAATATCTGAATGAAATGTCATAAGAAAGCCCCGTTGAATAATCGTGAATAAAACGATTCAACAATTCAACGATTCAACGATTCAACAAGCAAAGCGCCTCAACAAGCAAAACGCCTCAACATTTCAAAACCACCCGATACCGTGCCTTCCCCGCCTCCAGATGTGCAATCGCCTCATTGACCTCCCCGATCGGAAAGGATTCTACCATCGGATAAATATCGTGTCGCACACAAAACTCCAGCATCTTCCGGGTCAGGGCAGGACTGCCAATCGGGCTGCCACCCAAGGTTTTTTCACCCGAAATCAGTGAAAAGGCGGGAATCTCCATTGGTTCCATAACCGCCCCTACCGTATGCAAACGCCCCTGTGGCGCCAACGTAGACAAGTAAGCATCCCAGTCCAGTTTGACGTTAGTGGTGTTGATAATTAAATCTAAATATCCGGTAATAGATTTCAATTCTTTTGGATCACGGGAGTTGATGACTTTGGTCGCGCCCATTTTCAAAATTGCTTCCTTTTTATCCGGACTTGAACTAAAAGCGATAACTTCGCAACCCCACTTACTTAAAAACTTCAAGGCCATATGTCCCAGGCCGCCAATACCGATGACTCCTACCCGATCCGTCGCTTTAACGTTGGCCAGCATGATGGGATTAAAAACGGTGATTCCTCCGCATAACAACGGACCTGCTTTTTTCAGATCAATACCTTCTGGCAATGGAATCGTCCAGGACCAGTGACTACGCACGTGATCCGCAAAACCACCGTGACGGCCCACGATGGTGCTTTCACCATTCTGACAAAGATGGTGCTGACCATTCATACACTGGTTGCAGTGCATACAAGAAGCAGATTGCCAGCCAACTCCTACTTGGTCTCCTTTTTTAAGGTTTTTTACCTGATCTCCGACGGCGATAACTTCTCCAATTATTTCGTGTCCCGGTATCAAAGGATACTGGGTCATTCCCCAAGAGTTTTGGATCATACTGATATCAGAATGACAGAGTCCACAATAATGAATCTTTATATCTACCTGTTCTCCACCCAAGGCACCCAGTTCGTAGCTAAAGGGCGTCAATTTTTCTGCACCCTTTTTTTCGAGGGCATACGCGTTTACTTTTAACATTATTTTATTTTAAAAAATTTAAAGATAGGTTTTAAGGATCAGTATTCTCAATAGACTTTATGCTGAAATGTTTTGTATAGAAAGTATTTTCGAAGAGTACTCTGCTGAAAGTGGTTTTTAATTTTCCTCCCGATCTATGCGCAGACAGAGAACGACGAAAGAAGAGAACTACTAAGCAGATTCGGAATTAAGAAAATTAAAAATTGCTCGAAGTATAAAAATTAAAGAGTGGGAAGAAAAATCATGATTCTTCCTACCTTATAATCCAAGATTAACGTTTCCATACCAACTCCGTATTTTCCTGCCCTTCTTTTAAAATTTCTGCGGTCTTCAAATGATAAATCACATTTTTTAAAATCTTATTACTCACCCAGCCGTGAATTGCCCAGGAAGTTTTGTGATACCAACTAGCGGCATCATTAGGCAAGATTCCGTAACGCTTCGCCACCAGGTCAATATTATCGTCCGATTGCATAAAATAATCACAACTATCGTGAATCGTCCGCAGCATCCGGATCAACGTCTCTGGTTTTTCTCCAATGGCTTTTTTGGTAGCCGCAATCATAAAACAAGGCCAGGGCGTAAGGTATTCCCCTACTCTCCGCAATCGTCCCGCGTCGACGTAAGGCTTGGTCGTATATTTTTCCCAATAGAATACATCCGTTCCTAATTCTGTGAGCGAAGTTAAGGCACCATCCAGATTTTTTATAATCTTAAACTGCTCCGTCGCAATATTTTTTCCCTGGCTATTGGCGTCCACAATCGCCATTAGATGAGATCCCGATCCAAAACGACTGATCGCATAATTTTTATCGTAAATATCACTGTGGTGACGAAGGGTATTTTCGGTCCCGGTATGAATGCCCCAGATCAAAGGAGAAGTCACATATTCGCTGATGATCAGGGAGGGGTTGCCATTGGCGATATCCGTGATGATTCCTTCGGTGAGTAATATACAAGCATCCACTTCATCGTTGCGAAGCGCTTTGGTCATCTGTCCGGTTCCGCCCTTAAATGTAGTCCATTCCAAATCAACACCTCTGGCAGCAAAATCTCCTTTTTCGTGGGCCAGATGAACAGGTAAATTAAAGTGTTCCGGGACACCGCCCAGGCGAATTGTTGTGCTTTTCATGCCGCTAAAATAAGAAAAAAATAAAAGTTAGCAGTCGGGCTGTAATATTTGGAAATTCGCAAAAATTTAAAGCGGTATAATAAGCTATAATGACCTTAGGATGAACAAACTATCTCGGTAACTCCTCTGAAAATTCAATATTCCTAAGTCAACATTCAAAATTCATTATTTTTTTCATGATAACTAATCGTCTTTTTGCTTTAACCACTGATCCTCATCACTAATGAATAACCACATCGGTGACGATATCTTCCCCGATTTCCTTATTCATCATTTTGATAATTTTGTCTTTACCGTAATTAAGTTCCTGCTTGAGCGGTGCGGAATCTATTTTGATAAATAATTTTCCTTTTGTCAAGCTAATTTTCTTCGTGTATTTATTGATGCTGGGCCCCATATTAGATTCCCAAATAGATTTGACCTTCAGCTGATCCAGCTTTGGCTTGAGACGCCGGGAGCTCATCATCTCGGCGAGTACATCTTTTAATTCTTGATCGTTGTATTTTTTCATATTAAAGAATAGACAAAGAATGAATATTTATTTTTTTCAAGAGAATTTTTGGGATTTAAAGACTAAAGTCTGAGGATTCATCCTTCAAAATAATAATTTCATCCAAATGACAAACTCAAAAATCAATATTGAACATTCGGTATTGAAAATTCATTATTCCTTACCCTGAAACCCTCCCATTCTCTACGGTAAATTTACGATAATTTGTGGCGTATTGCTCAACAATTTTTTCCAGCCGATTTTCGTGCGTATCCGTAATGAATATTTGCCCAAAGTCCTGTTCTAATAATAATCCAATTAATTGTGCTACCCGGTGCCGGTCCAGTTTATCAAAAATATCATCTAACAACAATAATGGCTTTTTTTCTTTTTGTTGTTTTAAAAACTCAAACTGCGCTAGTTTAAGGGCCAGTACAAAAGACTTTAATTGTCCCTGCGAACCAAACTTCCGCAAAGGATTTCCGCCAATCATAAATTTAAGATCATCCCGGTGGATGCCTACCGTCGTTCGTTGCAGAATTCGATCTTTTTGCTCACTCTCCTTCAATAAATTCTTTAAACTATCATTTGCAAGCTTTGAAACATACTCCCCTGCCACCTGCTCGGCATCGTTGGAAATTACCTGATAAAAACGCTGAAAGACGGGAAAAAATTCCGCTATAAATTTCTTTCGTGCCTGATAGATAAAATCCGCCGGAGCAAGTAATTGCTCATTATAGGTTTGAATCAACCGATCATCATAATAACCGGATTTACCCATTCCTTTCAAAGCTGCATTTCTTTGCTTAAGAACTTTATTGTAAGACATCAACATCTTTAGATAACCACTTTCTAACTGTGAAAGCGTATTATCAATAAATCGCCGGCGTTCTTCACTTCCTTCCGAAACCAATTGGGTATCATCAGGAACAATCATCACCACGGGAATCTCTCCGATGTGTTCCATCAAGCGATCGTACGCCACGTCGTTGCGTTCAAATTTTTTTTGCTTTCCGGGAATAACTTTAGCGACCATCTTATCGTTCTGCGCAAAATGCCCTTCAATTCTAAAAAAACTTTCGCCTTGCCTGACCATCTGCCGATCATTCGTGCCAAAATTACTTTTGGTCATGCAGAGATAATAGATCGCTTCTAACAAATTGGTCTTCCCCATCCCATTCATTCCCACAAAGCAATTCAGTTGCGGCGAAAAAGATACCTCGAGGTTTTCGTAGTTTTTAAAATTCACCAACTTGAGTTCGTCCATTGTCATTCCGGCAAAAGTAAGCAAGAACTGAGTTATAAAAAAACAGATTTTAAATCAATATTAGACGTTGAATATTCGATATGCAATATTGATTTTGATTTTGGGTATGACTTCACTATCTTTGTAGTAGAAAATGTACATTAAAAAATTTCAATTCAAATACCAAATATGGGCAAAGTAGCAGATAAGAACAAGACCAAAGCTTCTAAACCGAAGTATTCCAAGGAATTATACCTCAAATGGTACGAGCAGATGCTTTTAATTCGTCGTTTTGAAGAAAAGGCGTTGATGATGTACGGACAACAGAAAATCCGTGGATTTTGCCACGTTTATATCGGTCAGGAAGCGATTACTGCGGGAATGGAAACGGCGCTTACCAAAGACGATTGTATCGTGACGGCTTACCGCCAGCACGGAACGGCATTGGGTCGTGGAGTTACGCCAAAGCAAGCGATGGCAGAATTATTTGGAAAAAAGACCGGTATCGTCGGTGGAAAAGGAGGCTCGATGCACTTCTTTTCAAAAGAAAACAACTATTTCGGTGGAAACGGAATCGTCGGTGCACAAATTCCAATTGGTGCCGGAATCGGTTTTGCGGAACAATACCGGGGTACCAAAAACCTTTCTGTCACTATGTTTGGAGATGGTGCTGCCCGTCAGGGTGCCTTGCACGAAGCTTTTAACATGGCCATGACCTGGAAATTACCCGTGCTTTTTATTTGCGAAAATAATGGCTATGCCATGGGGACTTCCGTCGAAAGAACCAGTAACGTCATAGATTTACACCGCATGGGAGATGGCTACGGGATGCCGAACGAAGCAGTCGATGGTATGCAACCAGAAACGGTTTACGAGGCCATTCAAAAAGCGGCCAAACACATCCGCAGCGGAAAAGGCCCTTATTTCCTCGAAATCAAAACCTACCGCTACAAAGGTCACTCCGTCTCTGATCCGGCTAAATACCGTACTAAGGACGAATTAAACGATTATAAAGATAAAGATCCAATCAAGGTTACAGAAAAGCGGATTCTAGATGGTAAAATGGCAACCGAAGCAGATATTAAAGCCATCAAAGACAAGATTAAAAAATTAATAGAGGAGGCAGTAGAGTTTGCCGAAAATTCGGACTATCCGGACGGATCGGGGCTTTACGAAGACAATTACGTCCAGAAAGATTATCCTTATTTAGAATAAACTTCTTTTTCTCGCTTATTTTAAGTCTGATAAGCTAACTAAGTGGATATATTGCCGTACAATTGAGGGCAGTGTATCCACTTTTTTTATAAAAAAAACGAATAACCTGTACATTGCAAACACCAGAAGCAATTCCGTAGGATATTTTTTCGGCATTTTCTCGAAAGATTGCTTATTTTTGCGCCCAAATTACCATTCTTACCAGCTTAATTAGTTGGTTATTATGTATTAAAATTAAATTAAGTACTTTATTTATGGCAACTAGAAGAAACCGAACTAGAAAAAACAAGCAGGAGGAAGAAAACCTGGTAGATGTGGTAGCAACTCAGGAAAATCAATCCGAAGGTTTTCTGGAAGATAATCAAAATACCATTTTTGGGGTATTAGTAGCAGCCGTAATCCTAATCGGCTTATACATGCTTTACAAGCAATTTTACGTAGCACCAAAAGAAAAGCAGGCCGTGGAACAAATGTCACAAGCTCAATTCCAATTCTCGCAGGATTCTTTTGCCTTGGCACTGACCAACCCAGGTGGAGGCTACGAAGGTTTTTCTGATTTAGCCAATAACTATAGCGGTACAACCTCAGGTAATACCTCAGAATTATACGCTGGTATCTCTTACCTGCAGTTGGGTGACTTTGATAAAGCGATTGAGTCTCTTAAAGACTACGACGGAGCAGGCGAAATCGGCCCCATCCTCAAAAATGGTCTATTGGGAGATGCCTTCGCCGAAAAAAATGACATGGATCAGGCCTTAAGCTATTATAAAAAGGCCGCCAGCGCTGGTGACAATGAGGGCGTAACGCCTTATTACCTGCTGAAGCAAGGGTTATTGGAAATGAAAAACAATAACAACGCTGCGGCCGAAGATGCTTTTACTAAAATTAAAGAAAAATACCCACGCTCCCGTTTTGCTCAAGATGCTGAAAAATATCTTATGCGAGCAAGTGCTGCTGCTATGTAAGATAGTCTAGCAATAAAAAAATTATTAAAGGGCAAGGCGGATCAATCCACCTGGCCCTTTTTTAAATGATGTACCATAAAAAATATACAAACCAAAGAATCGCTGCGGAGACCGTTCAATTATCTATGTTTTTTGCGGGTCTGGAGCTACTCCTTCAGGAGGCTGGGAGGTAGAAAGTGGGTGAAATGTCCAGTAGCGCAAATTGAGCTAACTTATTAGACACCGTTAATTGAACAACTCCCTTTGCGGCTCCGTATCTTTATAAGACACCACACTTTTCAGAGCAATTCAACAATAAGATTATATAATTCTTTACCTAAAATAATATCATCATGGCCAGTGCCTTAAAAAATTTGTCGGAATACGACCAGCAATCTCTTCCGGACATCACCAATCTTAAATTTGGAATCGTCGTTTCAGAATGGAACAAAGATATAACCCACGCCCTCTACGAAGGCTGTTACGATACGCTAATCGAACACGGTGCCCAAACAGATAATATTTACACCACCCAAGTACCAGGTGCATTTGAACTACCCGTCGGTGCCAAAATGCTGGCTGGCCGACACCGTCTGGATGCGGTGATTTGTCTGGGTTGTGTGATCAAAGGCGAAACCAGCCACAACGATTATATCAATACGGCCGTCGCCCACGGACTGACCACCTTAAGTATCGCTTCCGGTAAACCAATGATCTACGGCGTACTTACTCCCAACGATGAGCAACAAGCCAAAGATCGCTCCGGTGGAAAACATGGAAATAAAGGAGTAGAAGCAGCCATTACCGCCATCCGTATGGGCGCTTTAAAGGAAGAGCTGAAAACAGCAAGTAAAGGGATTGGATTTTAGCTTTTTTTGAAAAAAACTGAAAATCATAAATTCTTTTAACCTAAAACGGATCGTATCCCGAGAAATACGATCCGTTTTTTTATTTTGCATACTACTGGACATTTGCGGGTCTGAGGCTACTCCTTCAGAAGGCTGGGAGGCCGAAATTGGAAGAAATGTCCAGTAGTATGTTTATTTTGAGCAAAATTCCTAAGAAGATAGCTATCAAATCAATAGACAGCATTTAAATCAATACTGAAAATCTAACATTTGATATTAAAATCTTTACACCGCCACTCGCTCCAGTTTTTCGATCGGGCGAACCCATCCGTTAGTATCTTCTACGGTTCCGGCTCGTAAACCGTCAATCGTGGCTTTTAGCATCTTTCCTATTTTACGCTCTTCCATAGGAGGCAGTTTCATGGTCAGATCTTTATAAGTAATTTCAGAAACATGAGAAACGACCGCAGCCGTTCCAGAACCAAAAGACTCTTCTAGTTTTCCAGCTCGGTAAGCTTCCACTACTTCGTCAATGGACAATCGTTTTTCAATCACTTCGATCCCTTTATCCTGAGCAATTTGAATAAGTGTCCGACGGGTAATTCCTTTAAGAATAGCGCCGTCCGTTTCGGGTGTTACCAATTTTCCGTCTATTACAAAAAATAAATTCATGGTCCCGGCTTCCTGAATATATTTAAATTCTTTCGCGTCCATCCACATCACCTGATCATAACCATTAGCTTTAGCCTTGGCTGCTGGCAATAAAGAAGCAGCATAGTTTCCAGCGGCTTTGGCCTCTCCTACTCCACCAATGGCTGCCCGTACATACTCATCTTCGGCAATCAACCGAACTGGCTTGGAATAATATGGACCAACCGGCCCCGTAAAAATGATAAACTTATACGTATCAGAAGGAGATACCCCAATATATTCACCATTACCAAACATAAACGGTCTTAAATATAAGGCACTACCCTCTGCCGGTGGAATCCATTCGTGTTCCAGACCAACCAGTTTTTCTACCGCATCCACAAAAGCTGTTTCCGGGAATTCCGGCATCGATAATCGACGTGCAGAAGCATTGAGCCGCTGTGCGTGTAATTCAGGACGGAATAACATTGGCTGACCATCTTTACTTTTCGAGGCTTTCATCCCTTCGAAAATCGCCTGACCATAATGCAAAGCCATACATGCAGGATGCACCTCAAAAGGTCCAAAGGGAACAATCTGATAATTACCCCATTCTCCATCTTTATAGTCTGCAGTAAACATGTGGTCAGAAAAAGTACGACCGAATGGAATATTATCAAAATCAACACTCGAAATACGAGAAGAGGCTACGGGCTGAATGGCTATTTTTGTCATAATGGTTTTATATTAAGGTTTGGAATCTGTACAAATTTATGTATATTTAACCTGAAAATCAAATTTAAATTCTGTTCTAACTAACTAAAACACAGTTCAACAAAATTATATTCTTTAATTTCACATGGAGTCAAATTTTATATTAAATCCCAGTTTTTTTACCACAAATTTATATATCGTTTCTGACGAAAAAAAATCGGAACTAAATCTGCGGGGAAGCAACCAAAAACAGTTAATGATCGTCTACCGGGCAGATAATACACCATTGGACGAGGATTTTCTATCAAAAATTTTAGGTGCCGTCCAGTATGATTTACAACAAGATACAACATTAATTGAATTAAGAAAAGACCAGGATTTTAGTTTTCAAAATATTTCTAAAACTTTGAATCCTCGACATTTCATCAGCTTGGGACTAACTCCGAAAGAGTTGGGCTTAAACTTAACTGATCAGCTATATCAACCAAAGAATATCGAAAATTGTTGTTTTTTATTTGCAAATAAATTAGCAGACATAGCGGAAGATACTAATAAAAAAGCGGCGCTGTGGGGATGTTTACAGTCCATGTTTATCAATTCCGAAAAAGAGACCGATGAAAAATGATAATGTTTTACTTCCCACACTTATATTTGCAACGGGAAATGCGGGGAAAGCCAAAGAAGTTGGCGAACTGCTCGCGGGATTAATGAAGGTCAAAAGTTTAAAAGATATTGGTTTTACCGAAGATATTCCGGAAGATCATCCCACTTTACAAGCCAATGCTATTCAAAAAGCCCGTCATATTTATGATCGCTACGGCGAAGATTGTTTTGCCGAAGATACGGGAATGGAAGTCATCGCACTCAACGGAGCTCCTGGGGTTTATTCAGCGCGATACGCAGGACCACAACGGAGTGATCAGGATAATATGGATTTAGTACTGAAAAATTTAACAGATAAGGAAGACCGTAGCGCACAATTTAGAACCGTAGTTGCGTTAATTCTTGGAGGAGAAATACACACGTTTACCGGAATTGTTACTGGTAAAATAGCCAAGATAAAAACAGGAGAAAAAGGCTTTGGTTACGATCCTATTTTTATTCCCGATGGATATTCTACCAGCTTTGCGGAGATGGAGGCAAAAGAAAAAAATAAAATTAGTCACCGTGGACGTGCCATTGAAAAATTGATCACCTTTTTAAAACAACAGAAAGAACCCGGATAAATTGTATTTATCCTCAAAAACCAATTGAGAGACCATATAATAATATTACTATCTGAAATACTTTTTATGATCACTCCAACTTACACTTTACCACTCATCACTCAAGAAGCACTCATTAGTGGGTGTATTTCTGGAAGGGCAGATTATCAGAAAATACTTTTTCACAAGTATGCTTCTACCATGTTTGCGGTTTGTTTACGCTACGCTCCGGACTATCACCAGGCAGAAGACTTTCTGCAGGAAGGATTCATTAAGGTTTTTAACAAATTGCACCAGTACGCTAACAAAGGATCTTTTGAAGGATGGCTACGGACTATTTTTGTAAATAATTCGATTGAAGCATTAAGAAAAAACAAAAAATGGTATGAGCTATTTCCTAATGATCAATCACCGCAACTCGTCAATTCTGCTAATATTCTAGATCAGCTGGCCACCGAGGAATTGCTCCACTGCATTCAAAAATTACCCGATGGTTACCGAACCATCTTCAACTTGTATGTGATAGAAGGATTTTCCCATCGGGAAATCAGTACAATGCTGGAAATTTCGGAAGGGACTTCAAAGTCTCAACTATCACGTGCCAGAACTGCCTTGCAGCGCATCTTAAACAATAGAGACAACCAACTTGAAAGTATATAAATAACCTCATGAAAGATAATAACAACAACCACAAATTTGACGAAACGTTTAACGAACGTTTTTCTAATTTTCATTTTAATCCTGATCCAGCCTTTTTTGACCGGATACAGTCAAAAATGGACAATAATGAGTTCGATCAGAAAGTAAAAGACCGATTTGACGAGTTTAGCTTAGCACCATCTGATAAAGTCTGGAAATCAATCCAACCAAATCTTCCCCTTCACCTTGGACTACGTATTCAATTACAACGCCTCAGCCGAGTTGCCGCCGCCGTACTTTTCGTAATGTCTGCCTGCTATCTTTATCAAATTCAGCAAAACCAGCCAATGGTCGCTAACGTCGACATCATCCTTCCTACCAAAGAACATGAAGTTATGATGACGGCTAAAACCGATTTTGTTTTTGAAGTACCAGCATCTGTCCCCGAAGAAGAAGCAGAGGAAAACAAAACCACAAAAAAATTACGTAAAAAGAAAAAATCTCAGAAAAAAGGAATCTCCGATTATTTAGCCTTAATTCTCGAAGAAGAGGATGACTTTGATGCCTTTATTGATCATAAAAAAATGAAAGAAATTTTACAGCCCGTCGAAAAACTTTCTCCCGACTTTATGTCCGCCTCGGCCTTGACTCCGCTACCCCGTTACGCAAGTTACCCAGTAGCCAACCAAGATATCGAATTAAACATCAATATTCCTTTACAAGTAGTCGAACCACACGAAGTGGATGATCTGATTAGATTATACGATGAGGCCCAACGAACAGAAAAATAACCAAACGATCCTGACGAAGCACAAAATAAAAAACCCCGGAGGTATTCAGATGATCTGATTCCTTCGGGGTTCATTATATTAAGATAATGAAGTTTCCTAATTATTAGATGAGAACATGATCCTAGAAAGGACAGCCAATACATTCATCTACTCTTGGATCTTCCTTAGGACTAGATACCTCACGGACATCTCCGTCTCCAACATTTCCAAGAATTCTAAATTCTGTTCGTCGATTCAATTGATGCTCTCTTTCAGAACAAGGAATCTGATTTTTACAATCATTCACATTTAGACTTTCACCGTATCCTACTGCCACTAAGCGATCTCGATCAATACCATTAGCAACCAACCATCTTACAACCGAATCAGCACGTCGCTGTGACAGCGCCCGGTTATAATAATTGGAACCACGCGAATCGGTGTGTGAGCCAATCTCTACTACAAACTCAGGATTATTTTCTAGCATCGCCTGTAATTCCTGCAGCTGTGGTTCTGCCTCGTCTCGTAAATAAGACTGATCAAAATCATAGTAAATATGCAATAAGTATGCAACGGATGTTCCTGGCTCAGGCTTTACTGGACTTTCTGTAAAAGTATTACTACTAGGAGTTTCGTTAATTTCGATTCCGTTCTTAAAACTACGCCCGTTAATTGGGCCATCCGCTGGAAGATTGGTATTCGGATCCATCCATAAATCTGTCGCACCATCTTTATATGGAGAACCAACAGTTGGTGTATCTACATAGTTTTCAGTAGCCGATGTTGGCTGTAGATTGAGGTTAGCCTGTAGCGTAAGTGATTTTTCTTCACCTCTCGTACATTGATCCGCTACCGTAGCGGCAATATAACCAGACTTACTACCTTTTACAGTATAACAACAATCTTTGTCTAATTTAAAATTGTAGGTACCGAGTACATCGGTGGTATACGTTTGCTCGTCTTTATCGCAATCGTTCATCAACGTTACGGTCGCACCTTCGAGCGGTAAGCCAGTATTGTCATCAAAAACAACACCTTCAATTTCAAACGCCATTGCTGGATCTAGCGGAATTTCTACAAAGACTTTTTCTCCCCGTGGAATATCCGTAGTACAACCTTTTTCATCGTTGTCTAAATAATTTTCTGCACTAGCAGTAAAAGTACAGCACTCTCCCATTTTTTGGTCGATGGTAATTTTACCTTCCGCATCTGTAGTCATCGTCAGACCAGTACAATCATTTACGACACTGGCACCTTCGATTGGCTCTTTTGTCTCCCGGTCATAGACCAAAATTTCAACTGGTGAAGCAATCTTCTTAAAGCTATAAATATCATCCATTCCAGATCCGCCTTCACGGTCGGAAGATAAAAATCCACAAGTTCCTTCTTCGTTAAACACAACCCCAAAATCATCAGAAATCGTATTGATTGGGTAACCAACGTTTTCGATCATTCCCCATTCACCTTCTCCTTTGTCTTCCATGTAATAGATATCTAATCCACCGAGACCAATTTGTCCGTCGGAAGAAAAGTATAATTTACCAGTAGCATCATAGTTTGGAAATACTTCGTTTCCTTCCGTATTAATTCCAGG
>CALLPK010000054.1 GCA_938015415.1 uncultured Saprospiraceae bacterium | reverse complement strand
ATCAGAATGGTCAAGGGCGAAAAAATGGATGTTGATTTTATTATTGAAATATTAGTAGAATACGGTTTTGAAAGAACCGACTTTGTCTACGAACCCGGGCAGTTTTCGATCCGTGGTGGAATCGTTGATATCTTTTCTTACGGAAACGAATGGCCCTACCGAATTGAATTATTTTATGATGAAATAGAAAGTATCCGTGTCTTCGATCCGACGACCCAGGAGTCGCTACGGAATATTGCGAGCATCTCTATCGTCCCTAATATTAATACCCGTTTTTCGCGGGATCAGAAAATTTCGCTCTTTGGTGTACTTCCCAAGGAGACGGCCATTTGGATGAAAGATTACCAATTGTTGGTCGATAAATTGCAGACGTGCTTTGAAAAAGCAGAAGCTTTCGCTGATGGTATCTCAGCTACCAACGAATCTGAATTGGCCGAACTTTTTCGGGAAAGAGCCTTTATTCGTCCAAATGAAGTCCTGGACGACGTAGTTGATTTTCCATTATTCTTTTTAACGAATAGCAAGCAAGCGGTCCCTTTCGATACCATCATTGATTTTGGTAGTAAACCGCAACCGAGTTTTAATAAAAATTTTAAATTACTGATTGAAGACTTAGGAGAAAATCAAAAGAAAAAAATTGAGACATATCTCTTTACCGAAAATCCCCGGCAGTTTCAACGTTTCGAAGCCATCTTTGAAGACCTGAAAGCAGACGTAAAATTTCACCCAATTACCAATGCCATTCATCAGGGCTTTATTGATCCGCAACTAAAAATTGCCTGTTATACGGATCACCAAATCTTCGAACGTTTTCATAAATATAAATTACGTCGCGGTTTTACCAAAGATCAGGCGATCAATCTGCGCTTGTTACGGGAGTTGCACGTCGGCGATTTTGTAACCCATATTGATCATGGAATTGGGAGATATTCCGGTTTGGAAAAAATAGACATTAATGGTCATGTGCAGGAATCTGTGAGACTAATTTATAAAAATAACGATGTACTTTACGTTAGTATTAATAGTTTACACAAAATTTCCAAATTTGTTGGTAAAGAAGGGACCGCCCCGGCACTGAATAAATTAGGATCGGATGCGTGGACAAATTTAAAGCGGAAAACCAAGAAAAAAGTAAAAGATATTGCAGCGGAATTAATCAAGCTCTACGCCAAGCGCCGGGCTTCTGAAGGACACCCTTTTCCTCCGGATGGTCATCTGCAAAACGAACTGGAGGCCTCTTTTATTTACGAAGATACCCCCGATCAATTGACAGCCACACAGGACGTCAAAAATGATATGGAAAAACCACATCCGATGGATCGGCTGATCTGTGGAGACGTAGGATTTGGTAAAACAGAAATTGCGATTCGGGCCGCTTTTAAATCGGTTTCGGATGGAAAGCAAGTGGCCATTCTGGTGCCTACTACGATTCTTGCCTTACAACACGCCAAAACGTTTACCGAACGATTAGAACCTTATGGTGTAACCGTGGACTATATCAATCGCTTCCGGTCGACCAAAGAAAAAAAAGCGATTTTTGAACAACTCAAAGCAGGTAAGATTGATATCGTTATTGGTACGCACGGGATTTTAAGTAAAGATATTGGATTTGAAGATTTAGGATTGTTGATAATTGACGAAGAACAAAAATTCGGCGTGTCCGCTAAAGAAAAATTACGGAAGATAAAAGTAAATGTTGATACGCTGACTTTGACGGCGACCCCCATTCCCAGAACCTTACAGTTTTCGCTAATGGCCGCGCGTGATCTTTCGGTCATCCGTACCGCACCCCCCAATAGACAACCGATACACACCGAAGTCCGTACCTTCAGTCCTGAACTAATTAAAGATGCCATCTATTACGAAATCAACCGGGGTGGTCAGGTCTTTTTTGTTCACAACCGCGTAAAGTCTTTACCGGATATTTCGGCGATGATCATGCGGCTTTGCCCCGACGTAGATGTAGCCGCTGCACACGGACAACTGGAAGCCAAGAAATTGGAAAAGACTTTGCTGGATTTTATCAACCGAAAATACGACGTATTGGTTTGTACCAATATTATAGAAACTGGGTTAGATATCGCCAACGCCAATACGATCATCATCAACAATGCCAATCAATTTGGACTCAGTGATCTCCACCAGTTGCGGGGACGTGTTGGTCGTAGTAATAAAAAAGCCTATTGTTATTTGTTTAGTCCGCCCTTGTCTGCTTTGACACCCGACGCACGGAAACGCTTAAAAACGATCGAAGAATTTTCTGACCTTGGTAGTGGATTTAATATTGCGATGCGGGACATGGATATTCGGGGTGCTGGAAATTTACTGGGTGGAGAACAGAGTGGTTTTATTTCGGATATCGGTTATGAAACGTATCAAAAAATTTTAGAAGAAGCCATTCAGGAATTAAAGGAGACGGATTTTAAAGATTTATTTAAAGAAGATCTCGAAAAGGAACGTAAATATGTGCGGGACGTACAAGTAGATACAGACGTAGAAATGTTGATTCCCGACGATTATATCGCGAATATTCAAGAGCGACTGAATCTCTATACGGAATTAGATAATTTAAAATCAGAAGCAGCGCTGGCGAAGTTTTCCAAAAAAATGGAAGATCGTTTTGGTCCGATTCCCGCGCCCGTACGGATGTTATTCGAAGGACTCCGGGTACGATGGCAATGTAAAGAACTGGGTTTCGAACGGTTGATCTTTAAGAACCGAAAGCTCCGTTGTTATTTTATCAGTAATCCCCAATCTCCGTTTTTTGAAACCAGATTATTTCAGGATTTGGTACGTTACGTAACCGTCAACGGCGCTGAAAAAGGGTTATCATTTAAAAAGTCGGTACAACATTTTTTTTTGGTAAAAGACGGGGTAAGATCGATGAAGGTGGTGCAGGAAATTTTGGGGGATATGCAGGCAGCGGTGGGGTTAGGGAAGCCGGTGGTGGGATAGAAAGTGAGTCGTACCCCTCATTTAGTAAAAAAATGGAGCCTTACCAATCGTTAACCAATTATAAACCTTACAGTGCATGAAAAAAATTATCTTCAATAGCTTACTCCTGATTTTATTTTTAATCTATTTTACAGATTGTAAAAATAAAGTAATTCAGGAAGTAGAAACAACGACCGAAAAGATCGTCGCCTTAGATGGCACATGGAAAGGATGTGTGGTAGGAATATACCCTGGAACGGGGAACGAAAAATTACCCGCCGGGGACCTGCTGGAAATAGACGAATTTGAAGCGTTAACCCAGCAGGAAGTAGGATCAGCCGTTTGGTTTCCGACCTGGGAAGACGAGTTTCCAACGCTTGGATGTAATAAATTATCCGCACGTGGTATCATTCCTCACTTAACCTGGGAACTGTTCTGGCCTTCCGTGGATCATAATGCTGTCCAAACAGGACCGGACGGATATATCGGATTTCAGGAAGTACTCAATGGTAAACATGATATTTATATAGATCGCTTTGCGGAAGATGCCAAGGCATTTGAAAAAGAAGTATTAATTCGTTTTCTACACGAGTTTAATGGCAACTGGTACGTATGGAGTGGGAACAAAAATGGGCAAGCCAGTGGAGGCCCGGCGCAAGTAGTAGCGGTCTGGAAATATGTCGTGGATAGATTTAAAGCAAAAGGAGCGAACAATGTAAAATGGCTTTGGACGCCACACGGACCCTCTATCGACCGATCCACGGAATCGTGGAATCACGTATCCAATTACTGGCCGGGAGTGGAATATGTGGATTGGATAGGATTAGATGCCTATAATTTTTATCCGAAAGATCCTTGGGGCGGAACCCGTCCATTCAGAGATTTTGATAATTGTTTTCGCCAGCTTTACGACGATTGTGCCGTTTTGGGAAAGCAACCGATGATGATTGCAGAATTTGGTTCCGGAGAGTTTGAACACGAAAACAGCAATAAAGCAGCTTGGATTACGGACGCGTTTGATAAAATCAAAACCACCTATCCCAGAGTGAAAATATTTACCTGGTTTAATATCAACAAAGAACTTGACTGGCGGGTAAATTCCTCGCCGGAAGCACTGAAAGCATTTAAGGAAGCGATGCAGGATCCTTATTTTATTGGTTCTCCCAAAAAGTAGTTATTCGAATTTACTACAAGCGAAAAATCTTCAAGAGCCTTCTAAATATAGAAATCCCAAGCAACGGCAACTGCTTGGGATTTTTAAATTTTTATTCAAAATTAATTACCGCAACTCACTCGTTCCTCCAATATTTCTGAACGTATTCAACCCACAATCCAAGAAGTCAGCGTAATCCTGAATCCCTTCTTTAAATCCACGTGGCGCTGCCATTACTTTTTCGTCCGGACTCATTAGTACATATAGTGGTTGTGAATTTTGTTGGAAGTTTACAATTTGAAAATCAGTCCATTTCTGACCGACGTTCCGTAGTTTTTTATTAGTGTATTTTGAAATGAAAATTTCATCCAATTTTTTTCGATCATCAACATAAAGAGAAATCAAAACATAGTCCTCGTTGATTTTGTCCCATACTTGGTCATCGATCCAGATAAGCTCTTCCGTTTTACGACAGTTCACACAACCGTGGCCCGTAAAATCCAGTAGTACTGGCTTGTTAACTTCTTGTGAATAAGTCATTCCTTCGTAGTAATCTTTAAAACAATCCAGGTCATTCGCACATTTGGTAAAAGACTTAAATCGGTCTTTTAGATCTTGCTTGGAAGAAGAAAGCGCTTCTTGCTGCAGAAAGAAATTATAGTTGGCTGGAGGGGAAATACCACTTAGCATAGAGAGCGAACTATACGCTTTGGTTTTTTCGTTGATCATAAATCCAGAAGCTAAATAAACCGTCAACGCTAAGGATGCGAGTGCTAATCCGGTACGTGGGAGAGATAATTTTTTGATTGGACTATCGTGTGGAAAACGAATATACCCAAATAGGTAAAGCGTTAACCCAAATGCGAGCAATACCCAAATTCCCATAAATAATTCATATCGTAAAAAGCCCCAGTTCTCCGTCATATCTGCCACGGATAAGAATTTAAAGGCAAAGGCTAATTCTAAAAATCCTAAAACTACTTTTACCGAAGTCATCCATCCTCCCGAACTCGGTAAAGAATTTAACCAAGCTGGAAAAGCTGCAAATAAACCAAACGGTAAGGCTAGTGCCAGCGAAAATCCGAGCATTACAAAGAATGGTCCGACTGAGCTACTCGTTGCTGACTGCACCAATGCGGTTCCGATAATCGGACCAGTACAAGAGAAAGAAACCAACGCCAGAGTAAAAGCCATAAAGAAGGTGCCTACAAGGCCACCTTTATCCGCCATAGAATCCGTTTTATTCGTCCATGAACTTGGTAAAGTAAGTTCAAAATACCCAAAAAAGCTAAGGGCAAAAACAATAAAAATTAAGAAGAATAAAGTATTTGGTAGCCAGTGTGTAGAAAGCCAGTTAAGTACTTCTGGCCCAAATAAGGCAGTAAAAAGTAATCCAATACTAACGTAAATAACGATGATCGAAGCACCATAAATAAGTCCATTTTTAATTCCGGTTTTTCTATCCTTACTACCTGCGGTAAAGAAACTTACCGTTAGTGGAATCATCGGAAATACACAGGGTGTCAACAGGGCAAGTAGTCCACCCGCAAACCCCATTATAAACATCCAGATCGTACTTTGTCCGCTCGCATCATCTTCCTCTCCACAATTACCCAGCGGCTTTTTGTAGGTATCAGAAATCATAGAAATTTTCTGATCTATCTTACCATCGGTAAATTTTGCGGCGGCGCCTTTAGGTTTATCCACAGCCGTTAGTGCAGACAACCTCTCATCCGCCGCCTTTCCCGTCAATGCTACTAACTTCCCCGGCTCTGCGTAAAAACTCACATCCGTCGGTGCCAGACACTGTCCATCGTCACAAGTCATAAAAATCAGATAACCCTTGACGGGTTGCTTGGCATCCGTTGTTTTAATTCTTTGTTTAAAAGAAACTTGTTTTTTAAATTTGATGACTTCCATGTCAAAAAACTTATCAAAACCAGCAATTCGGTAATCACTGATTTCTTCGTTTTTATCTACGAGCGTTAATGCATCTGAAGGATCATAGTTAAATTCTGTTTTTACCGGGCCATCATCACTTGGCAGATACTGAGAATAGACATACCAGCCGTCGTCAATCTTAGCCTGATAAGTAAGGTCATATGTGTTGTTGTCAACTTTAACGATATCAAGACTCCATTTTACCGGATCGAGTAGTCCTCCAGATTCGATATTTGCTTGTGGCTCAATCGGAGCGGGCGTTGTTGCCACCTCGGTGGGAGCATCCGTTTCCGCCTTTTTGATCGGCGTAGTTTTTAGTTTAGTAGGTTCTTTTTGTGCAATGACGGGTTTGCTGGGTTCTGGCGTCGGTACGTTTTGTTGAATAGGTGGCACTACGTTGGTAGGTGCTTGTTCAGTCACTTTGGGGGCAGTCGGTGGTGCGGGGGGCGCTGGTGTTGTTTTCACGATTTCTTTAGTCGCACTTCCCGCTCCGTTTGCGGTCTCCGTAGGTACACCGGCGCCACCAGACATTTTATTTTCCAGTGTAAACTCAAAATCTACCATATCTGGCGGTAAACATTTGGTCGCATCGCAGGTCATAAACTCGAAGTAGCCAACGATGGGTTTGCTGTAATCTGTAATTTTTATTTTTTGGGTAAAAACCGCTTTATTGTAGAATTTGATCACATTCATCCCAAAGAGTTCGTCGTACCCTTCTTTTTTGTCACCTGTTTCAAGATTTTTTCCTACGAGGTTGTAACCCGCCTCTTTTTCGAATTCAAAAGTAGTTCGGACCGGGCCGTCATCACTTTCTAAATACTGCGAATAGATGGACCAACCGTCGTCGATGGTAGCGGTAAAAATAAGGTCAAATTCTCCGTCTGCAGTTTGCTCGTGGGTGGTCACCCATTTGACGGGACTATAGATTTGGGCCGATAGACTGACAGAAAGAAAAGTCAGGAAAATTACCCAAAGGCTCGCAGGTTTGTGCATGATAGATTATTTTCTGGTGTTTAAGTGAATGGACAAACTAAATTTAAAATATTCCCTGAATTTTATCTGAAAATAATTTTGTCCAAGTCCTTATAAAAATTGGCAGCCAGAAGGTACCGGCTGCCAATTTGTATGATTCCACAATTTAAAGCATAATCAGCTTAATCGAAAAAATTAAGATGAATTTAAATGTTTTTTAACGCTATATTATGATAAAATTGACAATTTGGAAGCAGCGTTTGTTGATCGAAGGATTTATTTATAGCAATGAGATACTAAAATCAACGTCCGTAGGTGGTAAACAACTGGTTTCGTCGCAACTCATAAAGGTTACAAATCCACTAACCGGCTCGGATGTGTCGGTAACTTTTACCCGTTGCGTAAACTGCGCTTTTTTGCTAAATTTAATCAGATTCATACCGAATAATTCATCGTAACTTTCCTTTTTGTTGCCCGACTCTGCGGTTTTCCCAATCAATTCCATATTCTTGGATGGTTGAAATTCAAACTTGGTTTTTATCGGACCATCATCACTTTCCAGATATTGGGAATAGACCGACCAGCCAGCATCTATATTGGCCGTAATGACCAGATTATATTCTTGCTCGGTGACTTTTTCGGCGGTAAAAGACCATTTTACGGGTGTTTCCTGAGCAGTAAGGAAATTGCCTGCCAGGATAAAAACTAAAGAAAAAAATAAATGCTTCATTTTTATGTATTAATAATATTTTCAATGTAATCGTTGGCAAACTTCTTGCCAAAGCAAAAAAAGCTGTCTTTTAGGTCTAAAAAACAAGTACTTATGTTCAAGGATAAGAATGAAATTGCAGGTAGGGAGTAAATTCCAAATCTAATGGAGTAATAGAATATGCAATTACTTCACACGGCTTTCAAAACGACTTGCAAGATAAACTTATTTTATCAAATATTATTTGAGAGCATATAAATTATTTTAGAATAAATTCTACTACCAATAAAAGGAAAATTGTAACACCAAGAGGCCAATTAGCAGTAACAAGTGAGCACTTTCGGCGATGGAGGAACGGGCATTCTGAAAATTGAAAGAAAGGAGAATTCCGGCTGCGGGAACCAGGATTAACAGGTGATCAAGGTGGATATTTGCCTGAAAAAATAAGGGAAGAGTTGATAAAAGCAGACCGGTAAAAAGCACGTTGATATACTTTTGCTGTTGAATATTTTTCTTTTTTGTATAATTATTATAACTAAAAATAAAGGTCAGCAACATCAATCCCAGTAGCCCCATTTTAATATAAAAAATCAAATCAGGCGTACCTTGTAAATCAAAAAAACCAAAATTACCCTGGATTTGTTCCTGCCAGAATTCAGAAAAATTATCTATTAGAAAAAAATAAGTGCCTG
Source organism: uncultured Saprospiraceae bacterium (assembly GCA_938015415.1). Taxonomy (GTDB): domain Bacteria; phylum Bacteroidota; class Bacteroidia; order Chitinophagales; family Saprospiraceae; genus JALZUU01. Next base: position 6,083 of record CALLPK010000054.1, on the reverse strand, counting down.
TCAGTATATAAGGAGTCAGCAGACCAGATATCGCCATAAGTTGTTCCTTTAACTTAAAAGAGCGGAGGATTGCCAGCCCGGCTACTCCTAAAATAAATAAAAACAAATATGAGCCATAAAATAAACTGGCGACACCCGCCCACAGTCCGATATTGAAAATCGCTCCTGCTGCCGAATATTTACGGTAAGTAGATAGGAGTTCCATTAATACGATGATATAAAAAGTATTGGCTAAGATCAGCGGAGATAGGTATAAAAATTCGCTAAATGCCGAGGACAACAATACGTAAAACATTCCCGGTAATAAGCTGATTTCATTGGCAATCCGGTTTTTTCCTGCTAAAACATTAATGATGACCGCCTGAATAAAAACCAAAATGGTCGCCACCACAAAACCTTCGATACTGTGAGACGGAATCCATTGGTATAATAATTTGCTGAAAATACCGGGTTGACTCAGCGTTATTGTCTCAGTTTGCATAAACACTGAACCACGCACGATAATTGCGTACAGAAGCAAAAAAATATTTGCTACAAATTGGTTGGTTCGGAAGAGTGCTAGCACGTGTTTAATGTTTGTTCAGGAGTAAAGGTAAAATTTTCTGGTTGATGAATAAAAAATTACGTCAACAATCACATAATTTATGTTGTTAAAGAAAACAACTAGGTAATAAGACAAAATTATAGTAAAGTATGTCTTGGTACTTGTTCTAATATTGTATTTTGCGATCAATTTAAATAATCAAACAGGCGAATGGGGAAGTCTTTAGCGGATATCAAAAAACCAATAGCGAAAGAGCTTGATATCTTCGAGGATAAATTTCGAAATGCGCTGCGAAGCCCGGTTCCACTGTTGGATAAGATCACTTATTATATTGTTCAGCGTAAAGGGAAACAGGTTCGCCCTATTTTTGTCTTTTTAGTCGCCAAGCTCTGTGGTGATCTCAAAGAAAGTACCTATACCGCCGCTTCTTTTATCGAAATCCTTCACACCGCTACCCTTGTCCACGATGACGTGGTCGATGATTCCTTCGAACGCCGTGGAATGTTCTCCATCAATGCGCTATGGAAAAACAAAATTGCCGTTATCGTGGGTGATTATTTTTTAGCCCAGGGAATGCTCCTCGCAATCAAGGAAGAGCAATACCAATTGCTCGGTATTATTTCCAACGCCATCAAAGAAATGAGTGAGGGAGAACTCTTACAGCTCGAAAAAGCGCGTCGACTGGATATTGACGAAGCCGTTTACTACGATATTATCCGGCAAAAAACCGCCTCACTCATCGCTTGTACCTGTGCTTCTGGAGCTGCTTCTACTACCAATGATAAAGCGGTGATTGAAAAAATGAGATTATTTGGCGAAAAAATTGGCATCGCTTTTCAAATTCGGGACGACCTCTTTGATTATGGAACGGACGACGTCGGAAAACCACTCGGCATTGATATTAAAGAAAAGAAAATGACCTTGCCCCTTATCTACGCGCTCAGCCATGCAAGCAAATCAGATCGTCGCCGGATTATTAATAATGTTAAACGTCATAATGAAAAGCCAGACAAAGTCCGCGAAGTGATTGAATTTGTTCGGAAAAGCGGAGGTCTGGAATATGCCGAAGAAGTGATGAACCGCTACCGACAAGAAGCATTTGATATCTTACACACCTTTCCAGAAAATGAAATTCGTAACGCCTTGGAAGATCTAGTTCTTTTCGTAACCGAGCGAAAAAAGTAACTTATTCAACATTGTTCTTAGCCCGTTTCGAAAGCGCCTGGCTATTTTTTCTATTGCTCAATATTTTCAATAAAAAAATATACGAACACGCAACTTTGGTCGAGATAGTTTGTCTTTTTATCTAAAATAAAGGCTAAACAACATTCTAAATATACATCTTTGTACCAATTATTATTTCAATATTTTAACAAGCGAAGCGACCTGCCTGCGTGACATAGTCAGACAGGTTTAACAAGCGAAGCGCGCCTCAATTATTCAACAAAAAATGAAAAATCTATTTACCCTTTTATTTTCTTGCTCCTTTATTTTTCTACAAGCCCAAAATGCTTCGATTACCGGAACTTTACAAGACGACCAGCAGGCACCCATCCAGTTTTCAAATGTCATTCTCTACCAATCTGCCGATAGTACGCTTGTGAAAGTAGAACCCTCCGACGACGAAGGAAAATTTCGTTTCGCTGGCTTAACCCCGGGGAATTATTACCTGGTCGCCACTTACGTAGGGTTAGCGGATCTGAAAAAAATGGACCTTGTCCTGACCGAAGGACAATCCCTGGATTTGGGCACTCTCGCCTTTCAACCGACGGCCGTCGAATTAACCGGAGCCACCGTCACTGCTACCCGGGCCATGGTCGAAGTAAAGCCTGATCGCACGGTTTTTAATGTACAGGGAACCATCAATAGCACCGGTTCGGATGCCATCGAATTGCTCCGTAAAGCACCTGGCGTAATGGTGGACAATAATGATAATATCAACGTGCTGGGACGAGCTGGGGTATTGCTCTACGTGGACGGAAAGCGGTTACCGCTGACGGGTGCAGATCTGACCGCCTACCTACAAAACCTACCTGCTGACCAGATCGACCGTTTTGATATCATTACCAATCCAGGCGCAAAATACGAAGCGGAAGGAAACGCAGGAATTATTGATATTCGCCTTAAAAAAGATGAAAATCTGGGCGCCAATGGATCCGTGAATGCAACGGGGAGTAAGGGACGTTTTTATCAATATAATGTGGGTGGTTCGGCCAATTATAGAAACAAAAAAATGAACACCTTTGCCTCAGCTGGATATAGCAACGGAGAGCGTTTTAATGAAATGTTTTTCGAAAGTGAGCAGAATAATATTTTTCTGAATGAAAGCAATGATATGATTAACAATAATGAAAATATTAACTATCGGTTAGGAACAGATTTCTTTATTGGTAAAAATCAAACACTGGGATTTCTGGTAGGAGGAAATTATTCGAATAATGATCAGAACAGTGAAAATCGAATTGAAATTTCTCCTTTAGCAACACGTACTTCAATCGATAGTATTCTGGTCGCCAATGTTTTTGGTAGAAGCGATCGAAACCAAAATACGTTTAATCTGAATTATAGTTTTTCTAACAAATCAGGACGATCTTTGAACCTGGACGCGGACTACGGAAAATATACGCTGACCAGTAATCAGCAGCAACCTAACCGTTACTTTGACGAAAAAGAAGAAATATTGTTAACGGAAGTAATCAATAATTTTGAGACACCTTCAGAAATTGATATTTATACTTTTAAGGCGGATTACGAAGAGGAAATAATGAAAGGAAAACTGGGATTAGGAACCAAATTCAGTAAAGTAGTTTCTGATAATACCTTTTTATTTTTTAATGAAATTGATGGACAGTCTATCCGCAATGATCAGCTTTCCAACGTATTTAAATATGATGAAACGGTCTATGCCGCTTACGCTAGTTATGCACGACCCATCAATCAAAAATGGAGTTTCTCAGCTGGCTTACGTACCGAACTCACTGACGCACGGGGAGAACTAACGCCTTTTGCAGAAGAAAATCAAGAGCCTCCCGTCGAACAAGACTATCTTAGCTGGTTTCCCAGTGCCGGACTTACCTGGCAGATGAATCGAACCAATGTTTTTTCACTGAATTATGGTCGTCGTATCAATCGTCCGGATTATAATGTCTTAAACCCTTTTGATAATAAATTGAGTGAATTAAGTTCTGAAAAAGGAAACCCAAATTTGCGTCCGGAGATCGTTAACAATATCGAACTGGGGTATACGCTCGCATACCGTTATAATTTTAAAATCGCCTACAGTAAAACGGATGATCAGATCACCCGCTTGATTGCACCCGCAACTGACGATGCCCGTGCGGGTTTTATTACCTGGGATAACCTAGCTTCGCAAACCGTCTTAAATTTTAGCGCCAGCGCTCCGATTCAGGTCAATAAATGGTGGAGCGTTTTCATTAACGCCAACGGTTCTTATATTAATAATCAAGCCGATTATGGAAACGGTGCCATCGTCGATGTGCAGGTGTTTAGTTATAATACTTTTCAGCAACACACCTTTACCCTGCCAAAAGGATTTAAAGGAGAAATCAGCGGTTGGTACGGTGGCCCCGGAGTATGGGGTGGTGTTTTTGAATACGATTCCAGCTGGAGCCTGAACCTGGGATTACAAAAGAAATTTTTAAACGATCAACTGAATGTACGCGTCAGCGCCAACGATATTTTTTACCAAACTGGCTGGTCCGGTATTTCTGAATTCGATGGCCTTATTTCCACCGGCCGCGGTAATTGGGATAGCCGTCGTGTCAGCATGAGTCTAAGCTATAATTTTGGTAACCAAAAAGTGAAATCCCGAAAACGGAAGACGGGAATTGAAGAAGAATCGAAAAGGGTGGGGAATTAAGGGAGTGTTAAGGTGCTATGCTTGTTGAAGATGTTGAAACGCTACGGTTGTTGAGTCCTTCTATCGTGAAAAAACGGTAGATAAAAGCATGCTTTTATCTACCGTTTTTTAAATGTTCACACGTTTCAACAAGCGAAGCGATTCAACGAAAAAATCATAAAAACAGCTCCTAATTAAACAGAAGCCTTCACAGATTTTTTCCCATACGCCACAAAATGTGGATTCAGTAAATTTTCCTTGTTGTAAAGAAGTGGTTTTTGCGTAGTATGATCAATGACGCTCCCTCCGGCCTCCTCCAAAATGATCTGGGCAGCACCGGTATCCCATTCCATGGTCGGTGCCAGTCTTGGGTAAACGTGGGCTTGTCCAGCGGCGATAATTAAAAATTTAAGCGAACTACCCGTGGCGACTAATTCTGGTTTAACGAGCGCATCCACAAATGCCTGTGTCCCTTCGTTAAGGTGTGACCGGGAGCAAACGACTTTTAGGCCTTCGTCTTTCATGGTAAAATCCTGAGCGGATAATCGGACGTTCTCCCCGTTGATTACCTGAAAAGCGCCTTCGTTTTTAACTGCCCAGTACATCTCATCCCGATCCGAAGCGTACACCACTCCGAGGACAATTTGTTGTTCATGAATTAGCGCGATATTGACGGTAAATTCTCCGTTTCTTTTAATAAATTCTTTGGTGCCGTCCAGTGGGTCTACCAACCAGCAATAGTCAAAATTTTTGCGTTCTTCGTAAGGAATCGCTTTATTTTCTTCCGAAATAATCGGGTATTGAACGGGTAATTTCTCTAGGGCATCACAAATAATTTTATTTGCGGTACGGTCTGCAATTGTTAGTGGTGAATCATCCGATTTTTTTTCAATTTCCATTCCTGCACTGCCCTCGTAAATTTTCTGAATTGCCGCTCCGGCTTCTTTAGCGATTTTAATTACGTGCTTTACCAGCGTTATTTGCTCCATTATTGTAACTTTTTTGTTTTTTTAACTTATCACCATTTAAGTAGTAATTTTATTAACTACTTTTAAACAGCTTCGAGTCGAATAAAGTATCTTTGAGCGGCAAAAGTAACTTAAAATTGAAAGACATGAAAAATAAAGTATTAGTAACGGGTGGTTGTGGGTATATCGGTAGTCATACTATTGTAGATTTATTGGACAACGGATTCGATGTTATTTCTGCGGATAATAATATTAACTCGGATGAGCAAGTACTAAAAGATGTCGAAGCGGTTACCGGAAAGAAGGTGAAAAACTATCAGGTTGATTTATGTAATTTAGAAAAAACCAAAGCTGTTTTTCGGGAAAATCCAGACTTGGTAGGAGTTATCCATTTTGCGGCGCTAAAAAGTGTTGGTGAATCAGTAGACAAACCACTTTGGTATTTTAATAATAATCTGAATAGTTTACTCAATCTACTTACTTGCATCAAAGAATTTGACGTTAAGCATTTGATTTTTTCTTCTTCCTGTTCTGTCTATGGGAATGCGGAAGATTTACCGGTAACGGAAAGTACACCCTTCGAGGAAGCGGAATCTCCCTACGCACGTACCAAGCAGATGGGAGAACATATGTTGAAAGATTTTGCGCGTGCCAATCCAACTTTTAATCTGATTCCACTGCGCTACTTTAACCCGGCGGGTGCTCACGAATC
>CALLPK010000053.1 GCA_938015415.1 uncultured Saprospiraceae bacterium | reverse complement strand
ACCGAAACCGATTATATTGTAATAGCGCCATTGGCCGTTCCAGGTTTTACGACTAGTTCTAATGAAAATACGGTAACGTTTACGAACACCTCCACCAACGCAACGAGCTACAACTGGGATTTTGGGGACGGCACCAACAGTACGGAAGAAAGCCCAACACATACTTATCCGGACGACGGACAGTATACCGTAATTCTGACGGCGACGAATACTTGTGGCTCAGAAACGCTGCCGCAAATCGTAACGGCTTCCTCGGCTCCGCAAGCAGCGTTTACCTCCAATGTAACGAGTGGATGTGCACCTTTTTCCGTTAGCTTTACGGATGGTTCGACGAGCAATACGACGAGCTGGTCGTGGGATTTTCCTGATGGGAATCCGTCAAGTTCTACGACCCAAAATCCAACGGTGATGTATCCGTCTGCGGGTACTTATTCGGTGACCTTAATAGCGAGTAACGGCACTGGAAATAGCACGGTTACTGAAACAGATTATATCGTAGTCGCACCGCTTGCAGTTCCAGACTTTACTACAAGTTCTGATGAAAATACGGTGATGTTTACAAACACCTCCACCAACGCAACGAGCTATAGCTGGGATTTTGGGGACGGCACCAACAGTACGGAAGAAAGCCCAACACATACTTATCCGGACGACGGACAGTATACCGTAATTCTGACGGCGACGAATACTTGTGGCTCAGAAACGCTGCCGCAAATCGTAACGACTTCCTCGGCTCCGCAAGCTGCTTTTACAGCTCAGAATAATAATGGTTGTGGACCTCTGACCGTTAGCTTTATGGATCAATCAACAGAAAATACAACATCTTGGTCATGGAATTTTCCTGGTGGAAATCCATCGATTTCTACGGAGCAAAATCCGATAGTTGTTTATGAAACAGCAGGTATCTATACGGTAACCTTAGTAGCTTCCAATAGTAGTGGGACAACAACCGTAAATGCAGTGGATTTTGTAAATATTGCATCCTCACCAATACCAGGGTTTTTAACAAATATAATTGGAAGTCAGGTTGCCTTTACCAATACTACCGTTAATGGAAATCAATATTCCTGGGATTTTGGTGATGGAACGACCAGCACTGACATGAACCCTGTTCATAATTATCCTATGGATGGACAGTATGATGTTATTCTAACGGCCGAAAATGAATGCGGACCAATGTCTACGGGAGTGGTAACAATCACAATTGTATCTACACCACAGGCTGGTTTTACGGCGGTCACTCGATCAGGTTGTGCACCATTAATGGTTGATTTTCAGGATGAATCTTCTGAAAATACAACATCTTGGGAGTGGAGTTTTCCCGGAGGTACTCCCGCCACTTCTACGGAACAAGCGCCAACAGTTATATATGATATACCCGGTACTTACACGGTTGGATTGACGGTAGGTAATGCCAGTGGATCGAATACCCTAACGCAGATTGATTATGTTGAAATTTTTGCAGAAACCGTTGCGGATTTCGAATTGACAAGCGTAGATGACGAAATTTCCATTGTAAACAATTCAACCAATGCGACCGGATTTGTTTGGAATTTTGGAGATGGAATGACCAGTATGGAAGTTAATCCAATGCATATATACGCTGAAAGTGGTACTTATACTGTTTCACTTACCGCGGTGGGCTTTTGTGGTGCCGTAACAATCACGCAAGAAATTATGATTACGGTTACGAATATTATGGATGAAAATAGGGTTTCTCTTTTCGAAGTTTATCCTAATCCAGGATCGGGTAATGTAACGGTTACTGTAAAAGGTGAGCCGACCAATCATCTAGAAATCAGATTAGTGGATGCATTAGGTAGAATATTATATTCAGAAAATAAAAATTTCACTGGCAGTTTGATCCATGAATACGATTGGACGCATTTATCGGCCGGTACCTATATAGTTCAACTTAGGAGAGAAGATGCGATTGGTTACCGTAAAATAGTGATTGAAAAATAAGCTTTTTAAATGTTTGTTTGTGATTTAAAAACTTATTATTAATATTTTAGGATAAAGTCCTTAACTAATTTATTTATTCATGTAAAGGAGTTAAATGAAAGAATTACTTTAGATAGTTAGTAGTAGAAGACCTAATAATGAGTAGTAAAACAATTAACGGGGTCGATTCATCTGGATAAATTCAGTGGGAATCAAATAACCAAATTGGTCATCTCCATAACCTGGCCCTAAAGACATGTTGATGAAATTTCTCATTTCGAGATGCAAATGAGCATTGTAACGGCCGTTGGCATTGCCAATCGTTCCGATCCGCTGACCTCGTTTGACCAAAGAACCTACTGTGATGTCCATTGTATGCAAATGTGCGTAGATTGACTCTACAAATTGGTGTTCGGGATGATTAGGTAAGTGGTGAACAATACGTACCACCTTTCCCCATCCACAACAAACATCTTTTGAAAAGGTAACCAAACCGTTTCCGACACTGTAAACAGGATCTCCCAAATCCGTATTTCCTCCGCCTCTCCCATTCCAGTCCTCTCCTAAATGTTTATTGTCCCCAAAATTTTGGGCTTTGTAATAGTTTTGGGCATTGGGTACGCCCACTGGAAAATCAAAGCCATCACTAACGAATTCATGATATTCTCTGAAAATAGAAGGATATCTGTTTTCGGGAATAGTAGGAAACATCTCCGCCACGCTGGTATCTGCCTTAGTCCGGTAAATTAATTTACCATATTCCTCCAACTCCTGATTTACGGCTTGCCGACTTAGGGGAATAATATTCGCCTCTTTTTCCTCCAAAACTTCAGTTGGATCCGTTTTAACAAAATAAAGACTGGCCATTCCCACCAAAACAAGCATAATAATCTTATCCATAATAATTTATTGTTTTTACCAACATATCTACCTGCAAATCCTTTTCCAAATTAAAAGTAAATATAATAAAAAGTCCTATTCAAAGTGGCAGAACTTTTGCTTTAACACTCTGTGTCAGGCCTTCTTAAAGATCTATAACGACTTAAGAGTACTTGATAATATCTAAAAAGAGGAGAAAAAAGTGGTTCCGGGGAGGTTAAAACTCCTGCTTATCTCCACCGCAGGTCTATGACCTGCGGGTTAAACATGCGCTAATATGAGTCAATTTAATTTCCCATTTGGGAAAGGTTTACACCTTTTCTTTTTGTTATTTCTACTGGTCGTCAGCACAAACGGTTGGTCTCAGGATGATCCCTGTACTTCCATTAATTTGCCGATTTCTGGTACAACTTGTATCCCCTCGGTGGGAAATAACCTTACTGCTACCGCAACAGCAGGGGTTCCTGATCCACTCTGTGGTGATTATCAAGGAGGAGACAACTGGTATAATGTAATCATGCCTAATAACGGGCTGGAAGTGGTCGTTGAGTTGACTTCAATTAGTGCCTTTGATGGAGCATTAGCCGTTTATAGTGGAGATGTCTGTGGAAATCTTACACTGGTAAGTTGTGATGACAATAGTGGGGGAGGAGACAATGCATTGGTTAGAATAACTGATGGTTGTAACTTTGAAAATTTAGGGGAGACCTACTGGATCAGAGTATGGGAAAACGGAAATAATAATAATGGAGCTTATAGTATTTGTGCCTACGGAGACGAAGCGTCTTCTGCCGTTAATCCAACTGTTTGTGAAGGAAATCTGCTAGCTGGTAACGCTTGTTGTGAAGCGGTCTTAATGTCATCGGACGAATTGGATGGTTACTGTGGAAATATCGGCGGATACACTGCTCAGCCTGATAGTCTTGAGCAATTTTGTGCCAATATTGAAAATAATGCTTGGATCGCTTTTATACCGTCTAGTAACCCGGTTGAAATGCAGATTGAAGGGTATAACTGTGCTTCGGATGGTTCTGGTACATTCGGTGGTATTCAGATGCATATTTTTACTACTAATGATTGTGTCAACTTTTCCGTCCCTAATATAAACAACTGTTTAAATCCTGGTTTTCCAGGAATTTCTTCCTGGTCATCGGATAACTTTATTATAGGTCAAATTTATTACATTCATATAGATGGTTGGAATGGAGATATTTGTGATTATAGAATTACTGTTTTAAATGGAGTTGGTGACGCTTCGGTAACGACCAGTGACGATACAATTTGTGAAGGCGAAAGTACCCAGCTTCAGGCCCTAGCGGTCGGTTATGGACCTTATTCTTATACTTGGTCGCCGACTACGGGACTGGATGATCCAACATCTCCAAATCCCATGGCGTCTCCCTCTGTTACCACTAATTACACCGTAACTATCACTGGTGGTACACAACCTGTTACCGGATCGGTAGAGATCACAGTACTACCGCCTCCGCCAGTATCAGCTACAATTGATGGTGACAATGCGGTATGTGAAAATATTACGGATGTAACTTATCTAGTTAATAGTGCTAATGCAGACATTTATAATTGGACTATAATGAGTGGAGACGGTACTATCACCAGTGCAGTGGACGAAGATATGGTCAGCGTGGACTGGGGATCTAATGGTGGCCAACTTTGCGTAACAGCATCCAATACCTGTGGCTCCGCTCCGCAAGAATGTATCACGGTTACAACAAGTCCTGTGACCGGTGTAACGGCAATGAACCCTGCGGTATCCTGTGCACCCGATATAGTAGACTTATCTTCTATCCCCCTTAATATTACTGGATCTGTGGGGGCGATTAGTTATCACGCTACTCAGGCAGCTGCCGATAACGGATGGCCGATTATTAATCCGCCGCTGGTAGATACCACTGGAACTTATTATATTCGGGTTCAAACGAGTATGAACTGCTACGATTTCACTTCCGTTTTTGTGGATATCGAACACGTAGATGTAGAGGTTAGAAATCCATCACCGGTTTGTCAGCCGAATATGATCGACCTGGATGCTCAGGTAGCCGTAAATGAAATGGGTTGGGGACCAGGTACAAAAACCTTTTATGCAGATAGTCTTGACGCAGTAAATATGACCGCTGAACTAAGTTCTTCCGTTGTTTCTATGGGAGGTACTTACTGGCTAAGATTTGAAACCGCAAATGGTTGTTTTGATGTGGATCCGATTGTAGTGACGATAGAGCCAAGACCAAATATTACAATTACTAATCAGCCATTTATTTGTACGGGTGGATCCGTAGATTTAGATACCGTATCATTCGTGGATGCCAACAATGCTAATTTAGTAGTAAGAGATTATTATGATAATTGTACTTTTGCCAGCCTTGGACTTAGTAGTCTGGCACTGACGAATACCGTTGTTTCTACTCCAGGTGATTACTGCCTCCGCGTGGAGTCTCCGGGTGGTTGCGAGCAGATTATTACCATTACGGTAACCGCAACCAGCAATCCAGTAGGTGAAATCGATGACAATGGACCAGTTTGTCCTGGAGAAGAGGCTTCCTTGTTTTTTGATTTAAATGGTATCGGGCCTTTTAACGTGGTCTTTTCAGATGGAACGACTAATACAACACTTACTGGGATTATGGACGGAGCCACTGAGTTGGTTACCGTAAACGCAAATACAACATATTCTATCGTTTCGCTCACCGACGCCACAGGTTGTCCGGGAGATATTGTTGGTAGTCCAGTTGAGATTCAAGTACATGCAGTCCCAACGGCAACCATCAGTGGAGACAATACAATCTGTGGAGACAATACAATAGATCTGACTTTCAATTTTACGGGCAGTGGACCTTACGACATTGTTTACTCAGATGGTACCAATAATTTTACCCTTACGGGAATTAATGATGGTCATACCGAAAATGTAAATATTACAGAGACGCAAACCTTTACGTTGGTAACTGTCGAAGACAGCAATACTTGTGCAGGAACTGTAAGTGGTAGTGCCACGATTGCGCACTATTCAACGCTAGCGGCGATCAATGTAAATGAAGTTTGTGATGCCAGCGTAACTGGATACACGGTAAGTTTTGAAATCACGGGAGGTGATCCGGCAACTTATATGGTTACCGGTAATGGTACCCTGACGGGGAATATTTTTACTAGTGATTTTATAAATAATAGTGTCGCTTATAGTTTTACCGTTTCAGATAATAGCGGATGTCCTTCCGTAGAAGTATCGGGGGTACGAAACTGTGGCTGTAGTACAGAGGCTGGAACGATGGATTTATCTAACCAAATTGAAGTTTGTCAGGGAACACCTGTTGCGGCACTTAGCTTGCATCAGAATGATGAAATTTTAGTAACTAATGATATTTTAGGATTTGTACTACACGATAATGCAGGTGGAACTTTAGGTAATATTTTAGAAATAAATACAGATGGTAATTTTAATTTTTTACCTGGTATGGTGACTGGAGTAACTTATTACATCTCTCCAATCGCTGGACCAGATAATGGGGCAGGGAATATTGATATGGGACATGTGTGTACCACGATTAGTCCTGGTGTTCCGCTTATTTTCCACGCGACTCCAGTAGGATCAATCAGTGGAATGGAAAATATTTGTCAGGGAGAAAATGCTATTCTTACCTTTAATTTTACCGAAGGTACCGGTCCATTTGATGTGATTTATTCCGATGGAATCAATAATTATACTTTAGATAATATTACCGATAATGCGACGGCGGCAGTCAGTCCGTTAATCAATACCACTTTTTCAATAGTATCTATTACGGATAATACTGGCGCTGCTTGTGCTGGTACTGGAACGGGAATCGCACAGGTGAATATTAGTGAAAGCCCGGTAGCGGAAAACGTTCAAACTGTTTGTAACAATACCAATACCGAATACCAGGTTACCTTTTCCATTACATTAGGTGATCCAGCTACTTATACGGTGACTGGTCCCGGTACTTATGATGCTGCTACCAATATTTTTACTAGTGATTTTATGGCGAGTGGAACTTCTTATAGCTTTGAAATAAATGACGCTAATAATTGTAACCCGTTTGTCGTAGATGGAATTCATATCTGTGATTGTACCACGGAGACGGTGGCGATGGACCGGGATACGGTCAGGGTTTGTGACGGAACGGTGGCTGTTGGAACGTACGGAGGAACACCAGTGCTGGATGGTAACGATGCTTTTGCATTCGTTTTACACGATGGAAATACCAATCAATTAGGAAATGTTTTGCTGGTAAATACCCTGCCAGAATTTAGTTATAATAATATGTTAGATTATGGACAGACTTATTATATCTCTGCCGTTGCGGGAGATGATGATGGTTTTGGTGTTCCGATCCTGGATCGAACCATGAATCCTTGCTTACAGGTTGCGATTGGTCAGCCAGTTATCTTTACCCCAATTCCGTTAATTAATATTGTTGGAGACAGTACTATTTGTGCAGGGAATGGCCATGAGATCGGTTTTGAAATAATTGGTGTAGGACCTTTCGATGTAACTTATACGGATGGAGTTAACAGCTTTGACCTTACCGGAATCGAGAACGGTCATACCATTCCCGTAATGCCAGTCGACACGACTACCTATAGTCTGGTAAGCATTCAAACAACAAATGCTCCTAGTTGTGTTGGGAATGTTTTTGACGGAATACAGTCTATTGTGGTCAATGTAGTAGAACGTCCTGATACGCTTAACTTTGTGACGACCTGCAATGAGGAAGGTACTGCTTATACCGTTAGCTTCGAGATAACGGGCGGAAATCCATTGCTTTATCAGGTGATGGGATCTCCCGGAAGATTAACGGGTAATTTATTTACGAGCGATCTACTGACTAGTGGTGATACGTATTATTTTGAAATAAACGACGGGACACTTTGTTCGCCGGTCATATATTCCGATGTGGTACTTTGTAAGTGTACCCCGGATATTTTACCGAATATTAGTATTGTGGATGAAATCAGTTGTGCCGGTGAAGCCAATGGTGCTTTATTTGTACAGCCGGAAAACGGGCTCGCACCGTACACTTACGAATGGAGTAATGGCGATACTGGAACGGAAACGGCTGACTTAGAAACGGGCTGGTACCACGTCACCATGACGGACGGGAATGCGTGTCTCTCTACAGATTCCATTTTCTTAACACAGCCAACCGCTGTCACTGCGGAGTATGTTATTACCGATGTAACCTGTTTCGGAGGTAACGACGGAGCCGTATCCTTTGTCAATGTACAAGGAGGGGCCGGAGATTACCTGTATGATTTTGATGTTCGTACTTCTTACATTGCCAATGACTTCTTTGGAATGACTGCAGGTACTTACGTTGCGATGATTACCGATGCCAACGGATGTATTGCGGAAGATACCGTTATTGTCAACCAGCCGGAGGAACTGATCGTAGACTTAGGGCCGGATCAATATCTGAATTTTGGTGATAGTGTCGAATTAATAACTGGGTTTAATCAGGCGGTAAATAATATTGTCTGGACCACTAATTCTTCGGTCGCACCACCAGACTCAAATACGTTCCTTGCCTATGTTCGCCCGTGGCAAACCACAACTTATATTGTCAATGCTGAAAACGAATTTGGCTGTCAAGGAGAAGGTATGGTAACTGTTTTTGTTGAAAAAACATTACCCGTTTATATTCCCAATGCGTTCTCTCCCAACAGAGATGGTGAAAATGATCGTTTTAAAGTGTATACAGGACCAGGCGTTGATAAAATTTTAGCCGTTCGGGTCTTTTCCAGATGGGGCGGTCAGTTATATGAGGAACTTGATATTGATCCACTGAGAGAGAATTTTGGCTGGAATGGTGAAATACGGGGGCGTCCGGCTAGCACTGGAGTTTATATTTACTCGGTAGATGTACTATTTGAGGATGGTACCAGAAAGAACTTTTCGGGTGATGTTTCACTCCTGCGATAAGATACTAGATAATAGAATAAAATGCCCTCCTTTAGCACTAGTTAAAGGGGGGTATTTTTTTACGCCCAAATGGCGAATTGAAGTACTAATACACTGTTTTACCCTAATTCTTTAATGCTCCTTAGACTTTTATTGATCGAGGTCGTGATTTACTTCTTCATTTTGTTAATTTTGCTACTGGTTTTTTAAATACCAGATATGTTAAAAATAGGATTATTCGGCGTAGGTCATTTGGGAGAAATACATTTAAAGTGTATTCATAACATTGCGGAGTTAACGCTAGTAGGATTTTATGACCCGGATGAAGAAAGGAGCAAAGAGGTGACCACCAAATACGGTACTCCAAGATTTACAAGTCCTGAAGTATTAATGGATGCCGTAGATATTGTGGATATTGTCAGCCCAACCACGACCCACTTTCAGCTGGCAAAGCTGGCCCTGAAAAAAAATAAACATCTTTTTATTGAAAAACCAGTGGCCCATACCGAAGCGGAGGCGGCGGTATTGCTGACAACAGCGCGAAAAACAAACGTAAAAGTTCAGATTGGACACGTTGAGCGGTTTAATCCGGCTTTTCTGACACTCAAGGATATGGTATTATCTCCAATGTTTATTGAAGGTCACCGCCTGGCGACCTTTAATCCAAGGGGGACGGACGTCTCGGTTATTTTAGACTTGATGATCCATGATATCGATATTATTTTAAGTGTAGTTGATTCACCGGTCAAGCAGATAAATGCCAGTGGGGTAGCGGTGGTATCGAATACCCTTGATATTGCAAATGTGCGAATAGAATTTAAAAATGGGTGCGTGGCCAATCTAACGGCCAGTCGGATTTCCCTCAAAAAAATGCGGAAACTGCGCTTTTTTCAGAAGGATGCTTACATAAGTCTGGATTTTTTAGACAAAGAAGCCCAAATCGTGCGTTTATATGACAAAGAAACAGTGGACATTTCCCCTGATTTTCCCGTTTTTGAATTGGAAACAGACCAAGGAACGAAATTGATCCACGTTGAAATGCCGGATATTGCAGAAGTAAATGCAATTCAATCGGAGCTGGAAGCGCTGGTATTGTCCATTCAAAAGGATCAGCCAACCCGAGTTTCTTTATACGACGGATACCGGGCACTCAAAATTGCCCATCAGATTATGGCAGATATTGACGCCCGAAAAATTATTCCCGGAGGGCACGTTTAGTGATCGTCAGGGCTTTAAAACAAAACTATGAGAATGCGTACATTAATTTTTCTACTGACCGGAATATTATGGTCGGTCACCAGTTGTGATATTGTCAATCAGGAGGAATCCATCCCCGCTTATTTATTTATCCCTGGTTTTACCCTTAATACAGATGTTGAGAGCGAAGGTACCGATAGCCATAAAATTACCGAAGTCCACGTTTTTGTGGCCAACGAGCTAATCGGTATCTTTACTTTACCAGCTACCGTACCGGTACTGATGGAGGGAGCTCAGGATGTTCAGGTTTTTCCGGCGATTCGGGCAAACGGCTTGGGAGATATTACAGATATTTATCCCTTCTATCGAAGTTACCAAATTACAGTGGATCTTGTGCCAAGCAAAGTAGACACAATTCTGCCTGTGACAGAATATATCGAAAATGCAAGATTCTATTTTGAACCTCAGGAAGCTTTTGAAGATGGGACTTTGACTTTCGGTATCGATCTGGACGGTGATCCAGCGACGACTATTGAGTTGACCAATCAGGAAATTTTTGAAGGAAATGGCTCCGGACTCATCGCATTGGAAAGATCAGATGCTCAAATGGAATTAGGTTCAAATCTGATTACTGAATTACCAATAGCTAATAGCTCGACTACTTATTTGGAACTAAATTATAAGACCGATGTCAGTTTTCTGGTGGGCGTGCTTGGCTACGATTCGCAGGGTCGAATTATCTACTCGCTGATTGACAAAGGAGTGAATCCAAGTGCGGAATGGAATAAAATCTATTTTGATTTTACCGAAGAAATGATTGATCTTTTTTCGGTGGCGAATGAGCTGACCGGGTGGCGATTGGTAATTATCAGTGACCTGTTTAGCGGAGAAGCGGATCAAGCAAATATCTATCTGGACAATATCAAACTGGTACAATTCCGCTAAGCTATGAATCGGCAAAAGAAAGCGGTTATTTTTTGGTATGCTTTGGCAGATTACCTGATGGCGATGATCGCCTGGGGCGGCTTCTTCTTATTTAGAAAGAAAATAGAGAATGTGCCCGTTACCTGGGATATTCTTTCTGATGCTAATTTTTGGTATGGAATTTTGCTGATTCCTATCTGTTGGTTGCTCTTTTATAGTTTGTTTGACAAGTATAACGATCTCTACCGGATGTCCCGGCTTAGCACCCTGGCGCGAACTTTTTTACTCAGTTTTGTCGGAGTAGTACTCTTATTCTTTACTCTGATTCTTGATGATTTTGTCAATGGATACCAGACATACTACGCTTCCTTTTTCTTTCTTTTTATAAGTCATTTTTTGTTGACGGCTACTTCCAGAACGATCTTATTGACCCAGGCCAAGCAGCGGGTAAAATCAGGAAAGGTCAGCTATAAGACACTCCTCATTGGCGGTGATCAGAAAGCTAAAGATTTGCACGAAGAACTAACGGCCAGAAAGGAAGGACTTGGGAATGACTTTGTTGGCTACATTGATACCAATGGTGGTACTACCAATGAGTTGGGAGGGGATATACCTTGTCTGGGAAAAATAAAAAATATAGAACAGGTCGTCAATGAACAAGAGGTAGAAGAAGTCATCATCGCCATCGAAACTTCCGAACATAACCGCATCAAAGACATCCTCAATATCTTATTTAATCTGGAAAAGGAAGTGTTGATCAAAATTATCCCGGATATGTATGATATCATGCTGGGCAGCGTGAAAATGAATCACGTCTTTGGGGTGGCCTTGATCGAAATTCAGCGGGGACTGATGAAACCCTGGGAAAGAATTGTAAAAAGAATACTGGATCTGTCAATTAGTTTGTTTGTATTGTTATTGTTGGCTCCTTTGTATCTTTTTATCCTTCTGAGAGTAAGAGCGTCTTCTAAAGGCCCTGTTTTTTACAAACAGGAGCGTATCGGTCGTTTCGGAAAACCGTTTTTTATTTATAAATTTAGGTCTATGTATACCAATGCGGAAGATGCTGGACCACAATTGTCGAGGGATCATGATCCAAGGATTACGCCGTGGGGAAAAGTTATGCGCAAATGGAGACTGGACGAGTTACCGCAGTTTTGGAACGTCATTAAGGGAGATATGTCGTTGGTGGGCCCGCGGCCGGAACGACAATTTTTTATTGATAAGATTATGGAAAAAGCGCCTCAATACCGTCAGTTGCTACGCGTTCGTCCGGGAATTACTTCCTGGGGACAAGTTAAATATGGTTATGCTTCTAATGTCCAGCAGATGTTACAACGTTTGCGTTTTGATATTCTTTATATTGAAAATATGTCATTGGCGCTGGATTTTAAAATAATGATCTATACCGTACTGGTGCTCTTTCAGGGAAAGGGGAAGTGAAAGAAACTTCAATGGCAACCTCAACCTGCCGACCGGACAGGCGGGTGACAATGACAATTTTCTCTTTAACGCTAATACTTTTATTTTGGACCGCTTGGACGTCTCGTCCAGATACGATGTACACCTATCATTTCAGTTTACTCCCTATTTTTTACCAGTTTTAAAGGTAGAATCCGTAAAAAACAATGTTTTCTTCAGGTTGGAACGGTTTTAGAAATACTACTGGTTGTATAGCAATACTAATCCTAGGCAGAAATTCTAATTAACACATGATGCGGGGTCCATTTTCATTTACAAAAGAAAAAAAACAGGCAATTATCGCCTTGCTATTACAAATGGCAGGAGTTGACGAGCACCTTGATCAAACGGAGGAAAAATATATACAGGAGATTGCCCGGCAAATGGACCTGGAGGCGGACGCCATTGAAATGGTTCGAAAAGCACCCGAAAAATATCCTTTCCACGTTCCTAAAGACGAACACGAACGGATGACCATTCTTTATTATATGATTTTCTTAATGCGGGCCGACGGAAAAATTTTACCTTCCGAAGAAGAAATGTGTTATAAAATCGGCCTAAAGCTAGGCTTCAACCACAACATGGTGATGGATCTTATTGCCGTTCTGAAAATCTATCTCAACGAGGATGTTCCACCAGAGATTATGCTGGAGCACGTTCGGAAATATTTGAACTAGGTTGTTGAAATGTTGAATCGTTGAGGTGTTGAGGTGTTGAAAAAAAATCGCAGCCTCAACGATTCAACACCTCAACAAGCGAAGCGCCTCAATATCCTCACATTTTTTCAATAATCATTGCGGAAGCACCACCACCACCATTACAAAGTGCGGCCAGACCATATTGTCCATTCTTCTTTTGTAGCACATTAGTCAGGGTTACCAAAATTCTTGCGCCACTTGCGCCCAAGGGATGTCCTAAAGAAACCCCACCACCGAAAACGTTGACGATTTTATCCTTGATTTTTAGTTCGTGGTTAAACGCCATCGTAACGTTGGCAAACGCCTCATTTACTTCAAAGTAGTCGATCTGTGTTTTACGCAGGCCAGCCATTTTCAGTACTTTTTTAGCGGCAAGAGGAGGAGCGATGGTAAACCATTCTGGCTCCCGGGCAGCATCGGCAAACGCCACAATTCGAGCGATTGGTTTGAGTTTTAATTTTTTCATTTTCTCTCCACTCATCAGTACGACGGCGGCGGCACCATCATTGATGGTAGAAGCGTTGGCAGCAGTGACGGTTCCGTCTTTGGTAAAAGCTGCGCGTAGTTGAGGGATTTTTTCAAATCTTACTTTTTTGAATTCTTCGTCTTCGGTCATTACGATCGGATCTCCTTTACGTTGCGGAATGGTCACAGGGACAATCTCGTCTTTCATCATTCCATTTTTCGTAGCGGCGGCGGAGCGTTCGTACGACTGAATTGCAAAAGCATCTTGCGCTTCGCGAGAAAACTTATATTTTTTCGCTGTTGCATCTGCACAAACCCCCATTGCCATTTGACCATAAGCGTCCCTTAGTCCATCTTTTTCCAATCCGTCTACTACCGTGCCAGGCCCATATTTATGCCCCCAACGAGCCTTCGGTAAATAATAGGGAATGTTAGACATACTTTCCATTCCACCCGCTACAACCACGTCGCTATGTCCTAGCATAATTGACTGTGCACCAAACATGATGGCTTTCATTCCGGAAGAACAAACTTTATTAATGGTCGTACAGGGTACGCCATTACCAATACCCGCGGCGAGTGCGGCTTGACGTGCCGGGGCCTGCCCCAAATTGGCGGAGACGACATTCCCCATAAAAACTTCGTCCACGTCTTTCCCTTTTACTTTGCCTGCCTTTAATGCACCTTTTATGGCCATACTTCCCAATTCTACGGCTGAAAATCCAGCTAACGCACCGCCCCAGCTGCCGATAGGAGTACGTTTTGCAGCTACTATATAAACTTCTTTCATTATTTTTGTTAATTTGATGGTTAGAAAGATTACAAAAATAGACATTTATAAGTCCTTTTTAAAACCTTCCTCGATTTGATTTTTATGACTAGAAAAAAATGCTTTTTTATTGTCTTCCTCGTAGTTTTATTTTTTAGTTGCAAAAATGATAAAACGGGTGATTCAGAAAGAACGGTAAAAGTGTTACCGGTTGATACGCTCACCCGAATGGTTGTTGCCCTGGACCATCTGCTACTGCGGGTTGCGCCGGGGACCGATCAGGCTACGGTAGCGGAGTTGGAACAGGGAACAGAACTTGAAACTACCGGCAGCATTAGTCCAATAAAAACGAGTCAGCTGATCAGAGGTGTGCAGCGAGAAGAACCTTGGGTAGAAGTAAAAGCACCCGATGGTACGCAAGGCTGGATATTTGGTGGTGGTGTGAAAATGGAGGGCGCGCAAAATACACCGGTCGCATCGGTAATAAGAAAAGAGCGGCTGTCCAGTTTTTTTGGATCGGAGAAAACCCGACAAATATTACAATACCGGACCGATTTTTATTCGGTAGAAAACCCACGAGACGTTGAAAACGTTTTTATTCGTGGAACCATTTTACGCGATTCACTCGTACAAACAATTGGGAATAAGATAGGAATTCTAAATCATGATAATTTGCCTGATTTATCTTGGATAGAAGATGCCATGCCCGGATTTACCCTGGGGATGGTTGCGGAAGGTACTCGATATTATTTATTTCAGGACTGTAGGAAAATGACTGTTTGGGCACAAGAGACGACGGCAAAGGAAGATGATGCATTTTTTGAGTTTATTACTTTTGTTAATGCTGGTCAGGACCTGGAGGATTTTTATCCGTTGTGGTTTGAACAGACCTGGGATTATGGTGGTTATAGTTTACTGGGAGAAGGGAAGCATTTGTCGGTGCTGACTCGCATGGAAAAGTTGATGGAAGTACAACAATTATTTCGCAATCCAATTTTAAAATTAAAAATGAAATTGTTGCAAGATATATTAAATTCTCCGACGGGAGAATACGGGGAATCTGCGGAGAAAATCATCGAAGAAATAGATGTGATTCTAGCCGCTGATTTTAAAATACTATCAAAAGCGGAAAAAAACAGCTTAGAATTAAGAAAAAAGCACTTTTTGGATCCGGCTAAATTTGGTCTGAAACTAAATTTGAAACCAACGAACAGTTAACAATATCTTATGGGAAATATGTTCATGTTTATTATTACCATTTTGGTTATGACAGGTGTAACGTTTGCGATTATCTTTGCGATGTATCTGATCCTGACTAATTTTACACCGGGACAATCCAAAGTTCAATCCGACGTAGATAAAATGAAATCTGAAATCCAACCCTGGACGGAGGAATTGGTAGAATGGAAAAAAGAAGAGTTGAATTTACTTTCCTTTAATAATATTAACAAACAAATTAAGAAAGGAATTGTCAAAACGGCAAAAGGAATTCTTACCAGTATTTATCAGGAACCCTTAATTGCCTATTCGTTTAAACAATATTTCGGCAACAAAAAAAATGCAGTTCTTTACGCACGGACCGCTGATCGGGAGTTTCAATATCGTATTCGAGATAAGGCGGTAGCCGTTTCAGTGGATGGTCAGCTATTGGGGTTAATTCAAAGGGATGGTAGATTACTGGATGCGGAGACGAAGCAACTTACCGCGCGAATCAGCCGGACGGATGATGAGTTGACCCTGCCTATTATTATCAAAGACCGGGAAGTAGCAGGGTTGCTAAAACCTATCGCGGGACAGCCACTGAGCAGCACCGACCGGGCCTTCGAATTTGTTAATCAAGTTGAGCCTGCTGACGAAGAACTAATCCTGTCCCTTTCCATCTGGGAAATTCTACGTAAAGAAGTACCCTTACCAGTAATAGATAAAAAAGACTTTGTTTAGTAATTTTAACATGATTTTAAATCTTTTTTACAACAAAACGAGGTATCCAAGTCGTTTAAATGGCGTCTAAAAGGAAATCATTTTAATTATGAAAAAATTACTGATTATAATAATAGTGCTTGCTGGTTCTACCTTTCAGCTAAATGCGCAAACGGACACGGAAAAAATTCAGGATCAACTCCAGGAGATGACCCACGAAATGCAAAAATTGATGACCGAGTTTCAGGGATTACTGGGAAATTCTCTGGAAATGTCCGACTCACTCTTGCAAAATGGGGTGATGCCGCTGGCCGAGAATTTTAGAGAATTTGAACAGCTTTCTACCGATTCCACTGATTTTAATACGCTGATTGATATGATGCAATTGCAAATGAATCAGCTTTCTCAACAGGATTGGGGATATCTGGAAAAATTAATGGAGAATTTTGGCGAAAATCTACCGGTACCAAAAGATCATTCAAATAAAAAAGATTCTAAACGGTCCAAAACCGATATTTAGAGAAGAAAATAGGTTGTAGTTAGCGAAAAATCGCTAATAATTGACTGAAATCCTGCGTAGAGGGCGACCTTTACTCAGGATTTTTTAGTGTTAGCGAAACAATTCTGCTTTTTTTCATTAAAATAGAGATGAATTTGTACATTTGTTCTTACTTATCAAACCTTTAATAAAGGTACTTGTTAGTATTTTATACCAATTAGACCTCGACTGCTAAATTTACGTACCTTCCGAAAGGAATTAAATCAATACGAACAGTATGGATATCATTGATCATGCGAGAGTAATTATTTACAGGGTAAATAAAAAGGGACTGGAAGTTTTTCTGGTGAATTCTGAAGAAAACGGCTGGAAAGTTCCACAGGGCGTATTAGACCAATGTCGCGGTTGTGAATTGACCGATAATGACGAGGTAATTGAACTGGATCCCGTGGCGAGTGAAGATGGGGCTACCCACCGAGTATATGCTATCGAAGGGGAGTGGCACGAAATCCCTTCTATTCGTGGAGTTATCAAAGAAGATGTTCGGATCGTTAAAGATCATATCAAACAAAAATTTCCAGACCTGGAACAGGGTACCTACTTTGCGGTTAAAGAAGCCATTAAAAAGGTTATGCCCGAAGAATACTCGCTTTTAAAAGAATTAAAAGATGTATTGTTAGACCGAAATCAGGCAAAATATATTTAGGGACTTAATACACGAATTTTTCTACTAGTCAGATATCAGAAAATTGGAGACTTACTCCAGCTTTTTTAGTTCTACTAAAATACTTTTACAAAAAGCGGAATAATCTTTTACTGCGGTTTGCGCTGCTTCTTGTCCTAATTCTAATCTTTTCTTGTAGTCGGTCTCTGGCAAAGAACGGATATAAATCTCCACGGTTGTTCCTAAAAATTCCATTGTTTTTTGTTGTATCTCAATCGCGGTAATCGTGCTGGGAATATCAGGATCTTCTAGATTCTCTTTTGCGTGGAAAAAATAAACAGGTACCTTTTCTAAAGTCTTCTCTAATAAATTAATGCTGGTCGAATCTGGGTTTTGTTTCATTTCTGAAATTCGCCACGCTAGTGCTGGATAGACAGTATAAAATCCTGGATCGTTAAATGGCGAACGGGAGCCAGTCATTCGTTTAATCATTCCACTTAGAATTTCTATCTTTTCAATTCTTTGTTCGTTAAGTTCGGTATGATTGTCCAACGGGGCAAATTCCTCAAAGACTTGCAAATATTCTTGACAAAAACTTAGATTTTTTTTGAGTGTTTTTCTGGTAGGAATTACCAGGATATCTGTTGCTTGTGGCAACCCCATCGCCGCAGCATAGTCCGGAAATACACGAGGTAACTCGGATTCAAATTGTTTCAGCAACTGTTTTAACGCCCTGGGAGAATGCTGTTGACAACTCAGTAGGAAAGCGGCTAGTAGAAGAATATATTTGATTTTCATTTTAGGGAATTGTCTGGAGGATGTTACAAAGCTAGTTGAAATAAAAAAACCTGTAAAAAGGTGAAAAGAGGTTCTTGAATTTATAAATTTGTGATTACTACAAAACAAAAAAATAAAAACAAGAACCATGAGTAAAATTAAGGGAAATAAAATCAAT
>CALLPK010000052.1 GCA_938015415.1 uncultured Saprospiraceae bacterium | reverse complement strand
TCATCCCTTGCATCTATCTTGTTAAGCACTTATCCTTGTGTCGTAGTTAACGTGCTTAACAATAATTTTACAATAATCGCCTTGCCGCATAACAAAAGAATTTACCTACTGTATATTATTGATAACCATATTATTTACTCCCTTCTCCATCCCCTTATTTAGATTTCCCCTTTCAAGAAACTTGATCTTCGATCCAGTTAAAACTTCATCCTTTCCCCTTAGAGATAAATTATTATTTATTACATAACCATAAATCACCATTAACATGAAGAATTTCAAATTTTTATTCTTTTTTTTATCCCTCTTATTTCTTTATTCCTGTAGTAAAGAAGAACCTTTATCCATAAGTCCAAATACTGTCGATACCGCCAGCCTCAGGGGAGATAAAACGGATGCCAAATCAAGACTAAATGATACTACCGACTGGGATTTAACCTTTTTATTTGACCTTATGGCAAAGGAAATGGATGGTGACATGATGCTTAATTTTATAAATACTTTTGGCTATCCTCATGCTAACAAAGGTTTTCGGAAAAGAGGGGAAAATGTTAATATCACTTCTATCCCGACCATAAAAGAAGGATCTATTACGGGAATTATAAAGGTGATGGTTAAACCCGATGGTGTTGACGCTATTTACTTTTTCCCGTTAAAAGAAATAGAAACAGCCATCAGTAAAGAGTACTTAGAGACCGAAGATTACCACCTTTATCGCGGAGCGGTGCAAAGTCTCATTATATGTGCTAAAGGAATGAAAGCTACATTAGATGGCAAGTATATGGATTGGCTGAAAAAAAATAGTAATAGAGCGAAAGAACGAAGTGAATGGAATTGTATCGAAATTTATGGTGATTGCTTTTTGGAACCAATAGCCTGTTTTAACTGTCCAAATCCGTATAATCAACCCTTAAATTGTGAACTTCTGTATCAAGAATGTTGGAAAGACGAGCCATATGGAGCAATTAGTGGTTCAGTTAATTGGGGACCAACTGTTAATTCACCTAACACCACTGATCCGAATACAAATGATCCAACTAACGGAGGAAGTAGTAGCGGACCAAACGTTAATGAGGATTTTTACGCAGAAAAAGCAGCATTTCTAGAAAAATGGCTAGAAGACAACAATTTAGATAATGATCTCTTTGATGCATTATATCTATGTGTCTATCATATGTACGTGGAGGGTTTTGGACTTGTCGAGCCAACGGGGATAGCGGCAAGTTGTGTGGAGGAAAATATGCCATTACCTTCGGAAGAGCAGGTGATCAGTGTCTTGATGGAGCGTTTTGGATGGGATGCTAACCACCCTAATGTTATATTCTTAATTAGTAATCCTAGTTACCTTAATTTCATATTAGACGCTGACGTAGAATTCACTACTGAATTCACAAATTTAATGTTATAAAACAGTGATAACGAAAATTTGGAAGCGGCTGTTCGAACTGCTATTAACTTGCAAATACATGGGGTTGACAATCAAAATCAACAGTATTTAGACATTCTTTACGAAGAAGCAATAGAGGATATCAATCCTATATTATTACAATATCTCATCTCCAGAGAGATTGCTATTCTTAAGCTAGAAAATCCTAATTGGCAAAATGAAGGAGGAATGTTTATGTCAGCAGAAGAGAAAATACATTATAAAGCCGTCTTAAATGTATTTTTGGATGGGCTTCATATTGGACTTGATATTGTTGGTTTAGTTCCAGCTGCTGGAGAAATTGCCGATCTTGTAAATGGAGCCATCTATACACTGGAAGGTGATGGTGTTAATGCTGCTTTCAGTTTTGCTGCAGTAATTCCGTTCAGTGGGTGGACCGCCACCGGAGCAAAGTATGCTAGAAAATTAGCAGTAAATACCGTAACTGGTACTACTGCTCGTTTAAGATGGGTTGTAGATGCAGCTGGTGTAGTGCATTTTGGATATCGAGGTCAGTTAAAAACTATTTTAAAACCATTAGCCAATGAACAAGCTCATCATATATTACCTTGGGCATTGAGGTCACATCCAATAATCCAAAAAGCAGCAAAGGCCAACAAGAATGGCTCCGCTTTTCACCCGAGTGATCCTTTCAATGGTATTAACGTCAGTAAAACTAGACATAATGGAAGTCATCCTGATTACAGTAACCGGGTTCAACAATTTTTAGATCAACAACTAGCTCAAAATCCAAACATATCAAATAATGATGCTTATTTTCAAGTAGAAACATTTATTCAAAGTTTACGAAATTTAATAATAAATAATCCTAATACTCCTATTAACGATTTAATATTTTAAATTTGCTATTCATACCAAAAAACAAGCACCTTAGTCATAAGACTGAGGTGCTTTAAAATAAAAATTATGTCCTACTACATTTTAAAAAAAGCCTTGTCTCCCGAAAAAATCGGCAAGCACTATCCACAATCCAATGAAATGTCCGGTGGCTATCCTTACAATGCCTCAAACTCAGTGTGGCAAATAAGAAACGAAAAATTATCCTTCAAGCCAAATTTAGACGCGTTCATCCTCAATGGTCAATCAAAACGAACTGATATCATTTCTGTCATATCTCCAGATAGTAAGCACAATATCCTGATTAAGACGGATCTGGTAAAAATCTGGAAAAACTTAAACGTCTGCGATTATCAGATTTTTCCAGCTACCGTTATCTATCGTAGAAAAAAGTTCGATTATAGTCTTATACATTTTTATACCTATCAAGATCAGTTGATCGACTTCTCAAAGACAGATTTTTTTC
Source organism: uncultured Saprospiraceae bacterium (assembly GCA_938015415.1). Taxonomy (GTDB): domain Bacteria; phylum Bacteroidota; class Bacteroidia; order Chitinophagales; family Saprospiraceae; genus JALZUU01. The sequence continues at coordinate 59,475 of CALLPK010000052.1, read as the reverse complement.
ATCTTGGTTTTGGACGTAAAAAGATTAAAGAATTAGCAATAAATTCTTATGAAGACTTCATTAAACATACTGTAAATCCTGAAAATATACCAAATCCTGATTATGCTATTATGGCAAAAGATATTTGTCCAATTAATTTAGCGTTAAAGGAAGATAAAATAGCTTTAGATTTTTTCCTTATCCTTAAAGATCAGTACGATATCGGCTACATCATTTCAGAACGATTTAAAGATGCATTGCTTCAAGAAAATACGACAGGCTTTGATTTAATTAAGATAGATGACTACCAATCTGAGTTCACTATTTAACATAAACTTATCATTACAAAGCTATATAAAATAAGCTGCTAAAAAATATCCTCAAGAAATCAATTTTTTAGTCCGGACTCACAAAAACCCCAAACAATTCCTTCCCCGCCCGCACAGCAATAGAATTATACGCAGGCGCAAAAATTTCCACAGAAAAATGCGGTTCAAAGTATTCCAAATATTCTTCCTTCGTCCCGCCAAAAGGCCGCTTTTCCAAATCGCCCGTCAATGGAATATCAAACCAAAGTCCTACCAATTTACCGCCCGGCTTTAACAGCCTGGCCATTTGTAATGCGTAGGCTTTACGATTTGCGGGTAGCGGTGGCATCGAGCAAAAGAAGGTTTGTTCAATAATCAGGTCGAACTGCCCCTGATAGGAAAAAAAGTTTTCGTTGACAAGTTGTGCTTTCGGAAAGGTGGGGAAGCGCTTTTTAAAGGCTTCCAGCGGAATCGGCGAGATATCTAAAATTACCGTATTTGAAAAACCTTGTTCAAATAAATACGCGGCTTCGTGGGCATTGCCCGCTCCGGGGATAAGAATCCGGATATTCTTATCGCTTAGCTGATCAATATAAGTTTTGAGTGGCGTAGATGGATAACCGATGTCCCATCCCGTACGGGCTTCGTCGTAGCGGGTAGACCAATAAGTCCGTTGATCTTCAGAATCAAAGATATCTTCCGCCATTAGACTTTATGCTGAAATGTTTTGTAGAGAAACCAAATAAAGATTTTTGATCAGATTGAAGCTCTTTTTTGAGTGCATAGCCGAGCTATGGATGAGAAAAAAGCTGAAAAGCTGAACAAAAAGATCATTTGGGAGCATATAAATTATTTTAGCATAAAGTCTATCTTTTACGCAGACTTTTTGCTACTAATCAAAACGAAAGCAGGAGGAATATTGAGGGGTTCAAAATTAACTTTTACGTTACCAAATACCTTTTTGTAAATCTTTTTAGCCAATAACGAATAATGGATTTGAATAAAAAGGCCTCCTTCTTTTAGAAATTTTCTGCATTCACCCACAATTGAGTAACCCAATTCATCGGGTAAAGACACAAAAGGAATGGCGGAAATGACGTAGTCGATTTCTTTCAGTTTATGTTTTTTGAGGTATTTTTCGAGATGTTCCGCAGAATCCTCGATCACGTGTAAGCGGGGATCTTTAATCTCTCTTATTTTTTCACAAAATCGGGGATTCACTTCAAAGGAAAGTAAAATAGCGTCAGGCTTCATCGCCTTGATAATATGTTCCGTGATCACACCGTCACCCGCGCCCAATTCAACGATTACATCAGCGTCGGCAAAATTTACCGGAGCAATCATGGCTTTGCAGGCATACTTGGAGCTACGAGTTACCGTACCGACCGTTTTTAAATTTTTGAGACTTTCTTTTAGGAATGCAATTTTTTTCATTGATATCATTCTGTTAAGCAATGGACAATTAATACTTATCGTCTTTTGGCAAAGCAATTTATTATTTGACCATTACTGAAAAAGCCCCAAAGGTAACTAATCTTGTTTGGTTTGTGCCAGAAAATTCAGTAAATCCGGATATGCAGCCGCGTATATCTTGGAATCACTTAAAGATGCTCTTACTCCATTAATGTAAGGAACTACGAATGCGTCGTTTAATCCTCTGGCCACCAACTCTTTACGTAGTTGCTCTGCTCCGTAGAAATTTTGAAAAAGTCCGACGGTATATTTATAATTTTTATCGTTAAAGATCGATTCGATGAGTGGTTGTCGGTATTCGAGCAAAATGGATCCTTTATAGCGTTGCGCCAGCGAACCAATTTGCACTCTATAAGATAGCCCCTTGACTGCCTGATTGTACATAACTCCACGCTGATCTTCCAAAAATTTACTAACAATGGGGCCGTTATTGATAATTTGCAGAGGAAGTCCCGCGGCGTTAAATATTTCAAAATCAATTCTTTTATTTATCTTTTTGGCCATTATACTGGGACCAGTTTCCGTTTGCTGCATAGCGGCAGGATTTACTGCTCCCATTCCTTTAAGGTAGATGTTAGATGGACTGATACCTTTTTCCTGCAAATAGGCAGCTACCTTCTCAGCCCGCTTAATGGAGAAAAACAAATCAAATTCTACGGGATCGCTTCCGTCCGAGTGCGCCGTCAGCATTATTTTAAGCTGTGGATATTCATTCATAATCCGCACCACTTCATTAATTTTTTCCAGATTATCGGTACTTAAAATATCGTCGTCATCACGGTAATTTATTGGATTTACCTCAATAACTTTAGTAGCGGATTCAGGAAAATTTACCGTAGATGGATAGGACTTAACTGGAATGCCATCAGAAGATTCAAAAACCACTCCTGTGGTTTGCTGTTGCTGGCGATAGGCAGGCACCAAGGTAAAAACCAATGGATTAGAGGTAACCGACTGTTCGTATAACTGACTTTTAAAATAAGCGGTAAACAGATCAAATCCTCCGTTACCAGATTTTCGATCCGAGGCAAAATATCCTTCTAGTCCATTAGGGGACAATCGAAAATCCCGTTCATCCGCCGGAGAGTTAACAGGCCAGGCCATATTTTCAGGGGTTTCCCACGCCTGCTTTCCATCGTTGTAACGAGCACGATAAATATCCATTCCACCAATACTTTCTGGACGATTACTGCTAAAGTACAGCGTTCTTCCATCCATTGATAAAAACGGACTTACCTCGTCATAATTGCTATTGATGCTTCTTCCAAGGTTTTTAGGAACGGTCCAGTATCCATTGGTACGCGTACTCACGTAAATATCTTTTCCCCCCACGCCACCTTCGCGGTTGCTACTAAAAAGCATAGTGGAATCATTGAAAAAATAAGGTGATTCATCTCCTTTTCCGGCCACCATGGGAGTATCCATTTTAGGAGCGTATAACTCATTTTTTTCTTCTGTACTAAAAGAATCGACCAACGCTTCCCCACCACTCATTTTCAATCCTTTGTAGTAATACATTACCTGACCATCATCGTTAAAGTCTAATAACACCTCGTTACGTACGCTATTGATTAAGGTAGGTAATGACGTGGTGGAATTCCATTCACCATTGATAATAATGGTGGAATAAATATCTGAACTATAGTCTCCGTATTGCTCGTCCGGGTATCCCTGAGCATTTCGCTTTCCGCCCGTACTTCCTTCCCGATTAGAAGAAAAATAAAGTTTATTATTATAATTAGGACTCAGAACGGGTCCAAAATCATTCGCCTCCGAATTAACTTTTATACCCATATTTTCTACTACTGCTTTTTCATCTACGTAAGATAAATTAATTCCACTGGCACATCGTAAAATATTATCTTTTACATGTTCCCGACGACGATCATCAAACTTAGTCGTTTCCAAATATTTTTTATATTGATGAATCGCTTCCTTATATTTTCGCTGATGATGATAAGCGCGAGCCAACGCATAATAAACAGATGGGTCTGGCTTTTTTTCGCTACTGATGATCGACTCAAAATAGCGGATGGCTTCCGTTAGATGATTTGCGTGATAGGCAGAAATCCCAATCTTTAGCATGGTTTCGGCATCCGGATTTTTCAGCCGAGTATATTTGGAAAAGAGGTTATAAGCTTCTGCGTACTTATCTCGTTTATAAAAATTTTCGGCAGACGCCTTTAGCTTTTTGGCAGACTTCTGAGCCTGTGCAGGTGACAGATTAAACAGAAAAATCACAAAGAAAAAAAACAGTTTACTTTTCATAAAGTCATAGTTGAGTAAGGACGTCTTTTCCAACAAAATTTATACGGTCTGCTGATCATCGAATGCCTCTAAATAATCTGCAACTTTGCGTAAAAAAGAGCCGCCCAGGAATCCATCCACTACCCGGTGATCATAGGATAATGATAGAAACATCATTTGTCGAATGGCGATTACATCGCCGTATTCAGTTTCCATTACTGCTGGTTTTTTTCGAATAGCGCCTGCGGCCATAATAGCTACCTGAGGTTGATTGATGATCGGAGTTCCCATCACGTTACCAAAAGTACCCACGTTGGTCAGCGTAAAAGTTCCATCTTGTACATCTTCTGGTTTGAGCTTATTATTTCGGGCCCGGTTAGCCAGATCGTTTACCGACTGGGTAAGTCCCAGTAAATTAAGTTGATTGGCGTTTTTAATTACTGGAACAATCAAATTTCCCGAAGGAAGTGCCGTAGCCATCCCAATATTAATTGATTTTTTACGGATAATTTGATTCCCATTTACCGATACGTTAATCATTGGATAATCACTAATCGCTTTTGCAACTGCTTCCACAAAGATCGGAGTGAATGTAATTTTTTCACCATACTTTTTTTGGAATGGCCCTTTTATCCGATTACGCCAATTTACCATATTAGTTACGTCTGCTTCTACAAAAGACGTCACGTGAGGAGACGTATGCTTACTATTGACCATATGGTCAGCGATTAATCTACGCATCCGATCCATTTCGATGATCTCCGTATCCCCTCCACTTTGTCCATTAGCTGCGCCGTTGCTATACACTTTGGGTGCACTTATACTAGCTGATGCAGTAGACTGCTGATTAGAGGACTGTTGACGGTTTTCCAGATATTGTAGCATATCTTTCTTGGTGACACGTCCATCCTTACCAGAACCGCTGATATTTTCAAGTTCAGTAAGAGCTACATTTTCCTCCTTTGCAATATTTTTCACCAATGGCGAGTAAAAGCGGGTTCCGGTATTAGCCGTAGCTGTTTCCACCGATGTTGAATTAGAACTGGTCGCTGATGCGGCCTTGGGAGAGGGATTCGTAGTTTTTACCGCCTGGTTACTAGTTGCTACAGGGGTTTCTTTTACCGTAGGAGAAGGAGCTGCATCTGCGCTAGCATTGGTACTGATGATAGCGATAACTTTTCCAATTTCTACAACCTCATCTACCTGATGTAAAATTTCCAGAACAGTTCCTGCCGCGGGAGCAGGAATTTCGGTATCTACCTTGTCGGTGGCAATTTCTAAAATGGTTTCGTCCATTTCTACCTGATCACCTACCTGTTTATGCCACTTAAGGATGGTAGCTTCCATTATACTTTCTCCCATTTTGGGCATTACCAGTTCTACCTTAGCCATTATGCTGTAATTTGATCTTAGTTAATTTGGTTCAATTTGCACCACAAAAATAAACAAATAATAATATTATTTATAAGACACCCAAATTGCCTCATTTTAGCTGTTCTCTAATAGGAATCGACGAACCATATCCAGAGCTTTCGTGGCGGTGTATTTAATATTATTTGAACGACTTTTTCCCAATTGTAGTTTCAGCGTATCTGTCTTATTTTTATCTCCAACGGCAATCCAGATCGTTCCAACCGGTTTTTCGGGCGTTCCGCCTCCAGGTCCGGCAATTCCAGAAATTGCGATCCCAATATCAGTTCCCAAGTTCTCCAACAATCCCTTTAGCATCGCACAAACCGTTTCTTCGCTTACAGCACCGTAGTTTTCCAGTATTTCAGGGGCCACGTTTAATAACTTTTCTTTAAGTGCGTAGCTGTAGGCAATAATACTACCTTCATAATAGGCAGAAGCACCAGGAATACTTGTAATGCGATGAGCGACCAGCCCACCGGTACAACTCTCAGCAGTAGCAATTGTTTTTTTACTTTTTAATAAAATCTGCCCCATTACATTCTCAATGGTATCTTTTTCATAACCAAAAACAAATTCGGGAATACGGGCCTCAATCAAAGCTACCTGAGTATCCAGTTCTTTTTTTAATTCTTCCAAATCATCTCCGGTGGCAGACAATCGCAATCGTACCTGGCCAAGATTAGGAAGGTAGGCTAGTTTGATATGACCAGGCAATCCATCTTCAATACCCTGAATACGTTGGGCAATCCGGGACTCTCCCTCTCCAATTGTTAATATCGTGCGGTGAGTAATTGGTTTCCCCGGAAATGTTTTAGCAATTAGCGGTAAAACCTCGTGCTCCATTAGATATTTCATTTCGTAAGGAACACCAGGCATAGATACCACTATTTTCTTTTCGTTGTCAAACCACATACCCGGAGCCGTCCCAGCCTTATTCGTCAAAATTTTAGCATTATCAGGCATAAAACATTGTTCCCGGTGTGCAGGAGTAGTGGGTCTTCCCCAACGGGCAAACATTCCGCTTAAGCGCTCAAAGGATGCTTCATGAAAAGACATGCCTGTTCCATAATACGCTGCCAAAGTCTTTTTGGTAATATCGTCTTTAGTCGGCCCCAGACCACCCGTCATCAATATCAAGTCTGTCTCCGAAAAGGAATCGTCCAGTGCTTTCCGAATAGCTTCCGCCGTATCACTAATAGAAATTATTTTGGTAACTTGGATGCCTTGCAAATTGAGTTGTTCTGCCATCCAGGCAGAATTACTATCGATAATCTGTCCTATTAAAATTTCATCTCCGATCGTTAAAATATGTGCAGTCATTGATTTGTTTTTATAAAAATAAGATGTAAACTTAACAAGATTACTGGTACTTTGTTGGTAAAACAAGGTCCTTCCCTATCCAACTGCACTACTAGGCTTTATCTGTTTGACAAAACCTTCAACAATTAATAGTAAATTTTTATTCTAAACATTGTTAAAATAATGATTACTAACCAATTTGGATTTTTTTTTACCCTTTTAAAGGCTATCTTTGCAAAAAAATTACTGCTCAAATGGTTGACATCAAATTATTAAAAAAGATATGCGAAACACCTGGAGCTCCGGGTTTTGAGCAAAAAATCCGCGAACTAGTTCTCAATGAACTAAAAGGATTAGCCGACGAAGTTTATACCGACGCGATGGGTAACGTTATTGCGGTAAAAAAAGGGACCGAAGACAAAAAAGTGATGGTCGCGGCGCATATGGATGAAATCGGTTTTATGGTCAGCCACATTGATGATGACGGTTTTATTCGCTTTCACCCACTCGGTGGATTTGATCCCAAAACGCTCACTTCTCAACGGGTGATTGTTCATGGCACTAAGAATATTATCGGCGTGATGGGTTGTAAACCTATTCACCTGATGTCGGCCGAAGAAAGGGGTAAGCCTATTCCTATTTCGGAATATTATATTGATACGGGGCTTCCAGCCAAAGAGGTAAAAAAAATCGTAGAAATCGGAAATCCAATTACCCGCGAGCGGGAATTGATCGAAATGGGAGAATGTATCAATTCTAAATCTATGGACAATCGTTTGTCTGTTTATATTTTATTAGAAACGCTTAAAAAACTGAAAGGTCGTAAAATTCCTTACGATTTATACGCCGTGTTTACAGTTCAAGAGGAGGTAGGATTACGGGGGGCAATTTCCGCAGCTCACCGCATTAATCCCGACTATGGTTTTGGACTTGATGTAACCATCGCGTTTGATGTTCCAGGTGCTCAAGGTCACGAAAAGATCACTAAACTTGGCATGGGAACGGCCATTAAAATAAAGGATGGTTCTACCATCTGCGATTACCGAATGGTCAGTTATTTGAAAAAAATCGGCGATAAGAAAAAAATTAAATGGCAACCGGAGGTACTTCCTGCCGGTGGAACAGATACAGCTGGAATACAACGCTACGGAAAAAATGGTTCTATCGCTGGTGCGATTTCTATTCCTTTGCGAAACATGCACCAGACAATCGAAATGGCTCATAAAAAAGATATTCTGGCGACCATTGCATTACTAACAGAGGCGATTAAAGGAATCAATAAGTACGACTGGTCTTTTAAGTAATGTTTATCTCGAGTCGCTCATAAATTTTCTTTAATTCCGAATTTGCTTAGTCAAACACTTCCTTCGGTCGCTTTTTTTCTGCGCAAATTCGGAAGGAAAATTTAACGCTCCTCTCAACGTTGGACACCCCTAAAGTCCTGTCAATTTCTTCTGTTGCATTATACTAATACCCATTCGGATGAGTCCTCCCAGGTCTAAAACACCCATTACCTCGGCGGCTCGGGTGGCGTAAAAGTGACCATTCCAGGCGCTGATCAGCGTTTCCCGAAAGTTATTTCTTTTTTCTAAAGTAGCTATAAAATCGATGGTCTACTATCTATATGTTCTAGAAAGAGCAAGAAAGACTTTACGTACGCTAACTGTGGGAAAGACCTGCGTTTCTGAAGGAGTTGTCGACATAGTTATCTATTTTTACGGTAACTTGGCAATACCAATTTAGCGAAGGTTCATAATAAATATAAGTTGTTCAAGGCTAAAAAATGTTTACCATAAAAAAGATAATAAAATGATTTTAGTGATTGATTGTGGAAATACAGATACAGTTCTGGGTATTTATCAGGCCCACACCCAAAAACATATCTGGCGGATGCCATCCAGTGATGCGCTAAATCAACAAACCTGGTCTTACCGGATTGCTTCTGAATTCCTGGAAGCCCGTGTAAAAACGACTGATATTAAACAAATGGTCCTTAGTAGTGTCGTACCAGACCTTACGGTAAAAATTGCGGCCGCACTTCGCCAACTGACCGATCAACCGCTAATTATTGTTAATGCAGATATTTATGATCAGCTGAATATTGAGGTCATCAATAAGATAGAAATTGGTGCAGACCTCGTTGCCAATGCCGTGGCAGCTTACGATCATTTTAACCAAAAATGTGTCATCGTAGATTTTGGAACCGCATTGACCTTTACCAGTATTTTAGATAATGGCCAACTAGCTGGCGTCGCAATTGCGCCAGGTTTAAAAACGGCCGTCAAATCTTTACTGCAACATACGGCGCAGTTACCACAAGTACCGTTAGAAGTACCTAAGTCAGCTTTAGGCAAGAATACGATCGAAGCGATTCAGGCCGGCGTCACGATGGGTTATACGGGTATGGTACGTTATCTGCTGGAACGAATAAAAGCAGAACTAGGAGCAGACACCAAAGTCATCGCTACCGGTGGACTTCTGAATGTGCTAGAAGATTTGGACGGGGTTTTTGATAAAAAGAACAGACAACTAACGCTGGAAGGGCTCGTGTTGATCGGAGAACAGGTGAATAATAGTCCTCGCACTCATTAACAAATTGGCTCTGTAGATATAGCCTTTTGTCCTTATCTTTCGGGGTTAAAAACCATGATTCTTGCCTCACTCGACCGCGCCTTGTAGGCAGAATTAAAGAAAATGAAAAATCACTCGAAAGAACCCATACAGAAAAGCCCTTTACACTCGTTGTGTAAAGGGCTTTCTCTTTGATTAAAACAAACTCAATGAGTTTCCAGCGTTGCTTGTTTGCTGTAATTAAGGATGCTATTGAGTGTACTTTTTTTAGCATCAAATTTTACTTTAGGTAGCTGACGTTGAGCGAACAACAATTCCTGATACTGCTGGTGTAGTTGGAAGTCCGTTAAAAGAGCTTCGTTGATTGCCAGTGTTTCGGTTATAGTTGTTTCCTTATAAATGTATTTAATCAAAATGTTTGGTGTAGATTTTTGCTTCATATAAGCTTTTTAGTTTAAATAATTAATTATTAGTGATGAACAACCATTTAACTTAATTTAACAAATACATATTGTATCAATAAGAATTTATTTCCTATTTCTGCCGTCGTTTGGTTATCTACTGCGATATTCGTCCAGTAAAAGCAGTTCTATTTCAATTCTTTGGGACCATTCTGCCTGTACTTCTCTATTGATGCTGTGCCGGGAGGTAGAATCATAATTGTGTTGAACCTCATGCCAATCTTTAATAAACTGGCTGACGTAATATTCGAAGGCCTCCTCTTGTCCACATTTAAAATTTTGCTCTGACAAGGCTCTACGCAGTTTACGGGCGTACAATTCAGTAATATCAAAATGGATTTGTTCGTGCTTGAGATGATGATCAGTGTAAGCTTCCGCTTTTACCCAGCTTTCTCTTTTTTCAAAATAAGAAAGGACTTCGTATTTAATTATACCATCCTTACATCCTTTCGAATGCATGAGTCCGGAGGAAGAGAGCGCCGAGATAGTTTTGATATTATAATCGGGTTGACCTTTAAAATCATTCCAGGTCAGCTTGTAATCTTCGGTCCAGTAGATGGTATCGGTAGTGGTGGAACTGGTACCCATAAAAAGTAATAAGGCACCCACTACGATTAGACTAATTCTTTGCATATTCATAAGCCAACAGGATTTGACAGTTGCCCTCAGGACGAACCATCTGGTTTTAAATGCAGCCTGCTGTAAATAAAATGATACAGCACACTATTTAGTCAAAGTAGTCATCAAGTTCTAAGTTTGGGTCCCAAAAATGGGTTGCTAAAGAAACCACACAATTATCTTTTATGGTTACTCCTTCTTTTTCTAACAATTCCTGCATCAAAGTAGGCGTCGCAAAATGATTACGACCACTCAGTTCGCCTTTTCGATTAACGACTCGATGTGCGGGGACATTTTCAGCCGTAAAACTTTTATTCAATGCCCAGCCTACCATACGGGCAGAACCAAGGGTTAGAAATTTCGAAATAGCACCGTAAGTGGTTACTTTTCCAATAGGAATTTTTCTTGTTAAAAAATAAACCTGTTCAACATAATTTTCATTACTCATGTGTATAGAATTTTAGTCCGTGCAAGAGATTGCTTACTTTTACGGTGCCTAAGATACTATTTGATTTCGAAAGGAAAACGTTGTTGAAAATATTGGTTGGTTATGCAGGGAGGAAAAGATGTGTGCGTTATGTCTTATTATCAAAAAGGCAAATACTATGCCCGTTATCCTTCAACTTCGTTTATTTCTATATCACTTTCATCTAACGCTGAAAATCAGGTTATAGTTTATTAAGTTAAAAATAAAATTTTACAAAATCAACTTTTCACAATACTGAACACTAAATAGATGTATAATCCACAAATAAAAGCTAGCCAAATCACTAATCTCACAGATGCGAGGTATTTTGCCGCATGGGGCGTAGAATGGCTGGGATTTGGTCTCGAACCGGGCCAGGATCACGTTGTCGCACCTGCGCAGATGGCCGCCATAAAAGAATGGGTAGAAGGTCCCAAAATGGTAGGAGAATTCAGTGGACTTGATGTTGACCTCATCCGTCAATCGGTCGATTTATTAGGTCTTGATGCGGTAGAGGTCTCGAGATTTGCTAATTTATCTGCGCTTCAACTCTCCGTCCCTATGATTATGAATATTGTTATGGAGACGCATTTGGAGCCGGAAGCATTGATTGATCTTTTGACAATTAATGAAATGGCCGAATATTTTATTTTAGATTTTGAAAAGAATGCGTCAATTAATGACTTTCAAAAACAATTCCCCGTCAGTTGGCTAAGCGGACTAACAAAACAATTTCCTGTTTTTATCAGGACGGGGCTAAAGACTTATTCACTGGAAGAAATTACACAGGATATTAAACCATTAGGAATTAGCCTGGCAGGTGGCGAAGAAGAAAAGGTCGGTTTGAAATCCTTTGATGAGCTTGATGAAATTTTTGAGGCATTAGAACCGTTACGGACGGTATAACTGACTGATCCCGACTGAAAGGAGGGTGACGCATAACAATGCGGCAAAGGAAGGCACCGCGTAAGCGGACGGGTGGCGTTTTTAGATAACTGACTGATCCCGATTTGAATTTGAATAAAAATTATAATATTGTAATTCTTTCCGGGTAATCGTTTCGACTTGGTTTGTAGGGGAGGATTACAAGTTCGTCATTCTAATTCCTATGAATTGGTGGATGTAAAATTGTCGGTCTCTGCTATAAGCCAAGACCGACAATTATTTGTTTTTTCCTAAGCGAGTAGTTTTTTTACGACGGCGGAAATCGCTTTTCCGTCTGCCTGGCCGGCGAGTTGCTTGCTGGCCATACCCATCACTTTACCCATATCCTTCATAGAAGTAGCACCCGTTTTTTCGATGATTTCGCCCACGACTTTTTCCAGGGTCGCCTCATCCATTTGTTCTGGTAAGTATTTTTCAATAATGGCAATCTCTTCCTTTTCGGTGGCGGCCAGTTCATCCCGTCCCTGCTCTTCATAAATAGAAAGTGATTCTTTTCGCTGCTTTAACATCTTTTGTAATAAAGAAATTTCTACCTGTTCGGTAATTTCGGTGTTAGTGCCGTCGGTTTTTAAATTCATTAAAGCAGTTTTAATGGCACGAATTCCACGCAAACTTACTTTGTCTTTAGCCTTCATCGCTTCTTTTAAATCAGCAACGATTTTAGTTTCTAAACTCATTTTTTACTATTTGTATTGATAAATATAATCTGCTTCTAATTCAACAGATTTTATGCTTTTTAGTTCCAACTTAAAAATAGTTGATAAAAATTCTTATTTTTTTTCTGCTTCCTTTTTCGCAATCAAATTAGAAAGTTCAACAAAAGCCTCCACCGATAACTGCTCGGGCCTTTCCTTAAAAAGATCGCCCTCTAATATTGGATCATCTTTTAAAAACATTTTCATTGTATTGCGTAGCATCTTCCGCCGCTGGCTAAACGCCTGCTTGACCACTCTGCGAAACAGCGCATAATCACATCCCAAATTTTGATTTTCTTTTCGAGTTAATCGAATAACGCCAGATTGAACTTTAGGTGGTGGATTAAATTCTTCCGGACCAACGTCAAACAGGTATTCGCCAGAGTAATATGCCTGAATTAACACACTAATTACACCATATACTTTACTTCCCGGCCCGGAGATAACCCGCTGCGCCACTTCTTTCTGAAACATTCCCACCATCTCAGGTATCAACGATTTATACTCCAGCATTTTAAATAAAATCTGCGAAGATATATTATAAGGAAAGTTACCAATCAGTCCAAAACTACGGTCGGAGCTCAACTGCGCCAAGTCCAGCTTAAGAAAATCGGCTGGTGCTATTTGTTGCTTCAGTTCAGGATAATTATGCTGTAAATAACTTACCATATCCCGATCTGCTTCTACCACGATCAGTTCCGGTTCTTTTTTTAATAAGTATTTGGTCAACATTCCCTGACCCGGCCCAATTTCAATAATCAGCGGATACTGATCTATTTTCACCAAGCTATTGGCGATTTCCATACAAATTGCTTCGTTGGTAAGAAAGTGTTGACCGTAGGATTTTTTTGCCTTCAAGTTTTAGTTATCTTTGTGAATTGAGTTAATTACGCCAGGATTTTATTAAAATCCTTATCTATGTCTTACTATTTCGCAAAATTGTGAAAATTTGGACAATCTCTAATTATCGCAAAATAGCCCTTAATTTTAAAAAAAACGGATGAATACCAATATTTCGGTAACAAAGTCGATAAAATCAACGGATACACTTATTCTGCTCGCAGACCGTAAAATGCTCGACTGGGCTACTGAAATGCTCAATGAGGAAGGTGCGGGATATGTAAAAAAAGCAGCGAAAAAAGAAATCAACTCTGTGTTTATTCCTCGTCAAAAAGGAAATCTTATTATTCAATTTCTAAACTCAGAGCAAGAAGAGTCACTCCGCTGCGAAGATGTTCGCCTGGCGGGTAATGATTTACTATCAACCATTAATCACTATAAAATTGAATCGGTGGTGGTCTCCAACGTTCATCCGGTTAACATGTTAGGAGCATTTGTGGAAGGGTTAGCCTTGGGTAATTATCAGTTTATAAAATATTTTAACAATAAGTCTGAAAGAAAAAAATGCCTGAAATCTATCAAGATAATTAAAGAGGATTTATCAACTGCTCAGGTGAAAGAACTACAAAATATTATTGCTGCGACCTTTCATGCCCGCGATTTAGTCAACGAACCGCTATCCTTTTTAACCGCTCCCGAACTGGCCAATCAGGCCCGAATTTTTGGCAAAAAATATGGTTTTAAAGTGACTGTTTTTGATAAAAAAAAGATTGAAAAATTAAAAATGGGTGGACTATTAGCAGTCAATCGGGGAAGTAATGATCCGCCTACTTTTTCTATTTTAGAATGGAACCCGGCTAAAGCAAAAAATAAAAAACCGATCGTACTCGTCGGGAAAGGAATTGTATATGATACGGGCGGAGTTAGTCTAAAAACAACGGCTAACTCGATGGATTTTATGAAAAGTGATATGGGAGGTGCCGCCACTGTCATTGGTTCAATGATTGCCATTGCAGCTAATAAGCTCCCATTGCATGTTGTTGCACTCGTCCCTTCTACGGACAACAGACCGGGACAAAATGCTTATGTTCCAGGCGATGTAATAGAAATGTTTAGTGGAGATACCGTCGAGGTACTAAATACAGATGCAGAAGGGAGACTTGTGTTAGCAGATGCTTTGCATTATGCCAAAAGATATCAACCAGAACTGGTGCTTGACTTTGCTACGCTTACCGGAGCAGCAGCCAGGGCACTCGGACCGGAAGGAATTTCCTACATGGGAACAGCAAATAACACCATCTGCGAAAAAATGGAAAAGAGTGGTTTCCGAGTTTATGAAAGATTGGTTCGCTTCCCTTTATGGAGAGAATATCACACCCAATTAAAATCAAATATTGCAAACATTAAAAATCTCGGTGGCCCAAGTGCAGGAATGATTACGGCCGGAAAATTTTTGGAATACTTCACTGATTTTCCCTGGCTACATTTTGACATCGCCGGCTCTGCTTACCTTAAAGCAGCAGATGGCTACCGAACTAAAGAAGGAACTGGGGTCGGCGTTAGATTAGTATATGACTTTTTAAAGAATTATTAAAACTATGGAAAAGATAAAAATAGGAATCAGTATTGGAGACATGAATGGTGTTGGCTTAGAAATCATTCTAAAAACACTCGATGATAGAAGAGTAAGAGAAATGTTTTTACCTGTAATTTACGGATCGTCCAAAATCGTGACTTACCACAAAAATATGATCTCTCTGGATGATTTTAGCTTTGCGGGTATCGCACCGGGAGAAGCTTTTAAAATGAACCAGACCAATGTAGTCAACTGCTGGAACGAAGATACCAAAATTGAAATTGGGAGTGTCACCGAACAAGGTGGTCGCTTTGCAGGGCTATCTCTGGATCAGGCAACCAACGACCTCAAAGCTGGAATGATTGATGCACTTGTCACGGCTCCAATCCATAAAAAAGCGATGCAATTATCTGGATTCCGATTCCCCGGTCATACAGAATTTCTGACACATGCTTTCGACACCAAAGAAAGTCTGATGCTGATGTGCAGTGAAAACCTGAGAGTAGGCTTGGTCACCAATCACGTTCCAGTCGGAGAAGTCACCGCTCTAATCACGAAAGAAAGACTAAAACATAAACTATCTATTTTTAACCGAACGCTCAAAATTGATTTCGGAATCGAACGGCCCACCATTGCCGTACTCGGACTAAATCCTCACGCTGGGGACGGTGGCGTGATCGGGGAAGAAGAAGAAAAAACTATTCGCCCCCTGATAATTGAAGCTAAAAAACAGGGAATCGGTGCAATGGGTCCTTATCCGGCAGATGGATTTTTTGGAAACGGTTTATACAAAAAATTTGATGGTGTTCTAGCCATGTACCATGATCAGGGACTGGTTCCCTTCAAAGCTTTATCTTTTGGGAATGGTGTTAATTTTACCGCAGGGTTAGAAGGAATCAGAACTTCTCCCGACCACGGAACTGCTCACGATATTGCCGGGAAGGGGATGGCTAACCCAACTTCTTTTAGAAATGCTATTTTTCTGGCCCTTGACATAGCCCGACAGCGAAAATCTTACTACGATATGCATCAGAATCCAGTAAAAAAGAGCAAGCAGCATAGCGAACGTTCGGGAAAGAAGTCTTAAGAGAAATAAAAAAGGTTGATTTCGTAAAATATATCTTCGCTCCTAAATAAGATTAGCATTGTTTTTGTTGTGTAATTGGGCAAATAGACTTATAACCCAATTAACTATTCAACAAAATCACAAATAATGTTTGGTACAGTTCTTTTAATTGACGATGATAATGCTACTAACTATCTACATAAGTACTACCTTGAAGAGTGGAAAATCTGTGATCGCGTACTGACGGCAGAAGATGGTCGGACGGCACTCGACATACTCCAAGATACACCGGATTTACTTTCTGCCCCCAACAGCTTAATCCTCTTGGATATCAATATGCCCGTAATGAACGGATTTGAATTTTTGCAGGAATACGAGAAAATGTCTAGTAGTATAAAAGCCGATTACCTTTTTATTATGCTAACTACCGAACTTAGCTCAGGATACCAACAACGGGCTAATCATATATCAGATATTGACGGGTTTGTAAAAAAACCACTTACTCAGGAGGATTTAACGGAGCAGGTAAAGCTACATATGGTGAGTCGGGAACTAAATCTCTGACACTTCGCTTCATTATACAAATGAATTTCACCTTTATATACGGCTAAAATCGGAGTTTCCTGATTTAGCAGAACGGTTACGTCGACAGCGTTCACTACAATACTTTACATTTTCCCAGTTTTTTTCCCATTTTTTTCGCCACTTAAAAGGTAGGCCACATACCGGACATATTTTTTCTGGTAAATCTTTCTTTTTCATATTTACATCCTAATTTTTTTAACGATTATTGTATTCAATAAACAAGGTCAGCGCTTTGGTGTTTAAATACTATGGAAGATAAACAACGTATACCACTTAACCTTCGTGATATTGACCGCATTGTAGAAATGGCCTGGGAAGACCGTACACCTTTCGAAGCGATCACTTTTCAATTTAATGTTTCTGAAAAAGAAGTCATTGAAATCATGCGCCGAGAAATGAAACCGTCCAGTTTTCGGATGTGGCGTAAACGGGTACAGGGACGCGCCACCAAGCACCGGGTTAAACGTAATTTTACAACGGGCAGATACCGATGCAGTCGCCAACGTAGTATTTCGAATAATAAAATCAGTAAAAGAAGATGAATGACTTTTTTGCGACTGACTTTACCAATCCCTGGCATTTCACCTTATTTACGCTTACCACTTTTGTGATAATTTTTTTTCGGTACCTCTTTATTTCCGGTGTTTATCACTATGTCTTTTATAAGTTATTTCGGGATAGATTTAAGAAAAGAGTCATTAATTTTAAGCCAAAAGAAATCCGGCAATTTCGAACCGAGATCATCCGTTCCGCCATCACTTCTTTTATTTTTGCCCTTTCAGGAACCATTTTACTAATTCTCTGGCAGGGAGGATATACTGGTATTTATTTAGAATGGTCTGCTTATTCACTTTGGTATCTTCCAGTAAGTCTTCTGTTGGCAATGCTAACTCACGAAACTTATTATTACTGGCTTCATCGCTGGATGCACCGGCCAAAAATTTACCAACTCGTACACAAGTGGCACCATGATAGTATCGAAACGACTTCCTTTACCGCTTTTTCGTTTCATCCCATTGAGTCTATTCTACAAGCACTAATGATTCCGGTTTTGATCATTTTCTTGCCGATGCACCTTAGTGTTCTACTTTTATTTTTAATCATCATGACCGTTTCTGCCACCATCAATCATGCCGGAATAGAAATTTATCCTGCCTTTTTTAATCGACACTGGCTTGGTCAATGGATTATTGGTGCAACTCACCACGATCTGCACCACAAACAATTTCGCTATAATTTTGGCCTTTACTTCACTTTCTGGGACCGTTGGATGAAAACCGAAAGTCCAAAATCAGATGAATGGTTTGAAAAGCATGCTAGGAAATAAAAGTGACAACATTTATAAATACACAGGAAAGATTTTCTGCTTCTCGCTCTTTAATCTCGTTAGAGGGAAGCAAATAGCGAGCAGCGAAATCCAAGCAGTACTGTAGCATTTTAAGCTGATTTCTAAATCCTGATTCGCATCATTACTTAATTCCGTATCTTCGTAAAAAAAAACATGGCGACCAATAATCGCAATAAAGTACGCCAACGCTATACCGAAAAGTTTAACCGCCACCTGACTTCACTCAACGCGGCACAAATGGCAGCCGTGGAGACCATCGACGGCCCGATGATGGTCATCGCCGGACCCGGAACCGGAAAAACCCATATCCTCACCGCCCGTATCGGACGTATCCTACGGGATACAGACACCCAGCCTGGCAATATTCTCTGCCTCACTTTTACCGATGCGGGGGTATACGCCATGCGCGAACGATTGCTCGAATTGATTGGTCCCGAAGCCCACCGGGTTCACATCTATACTTTTCATTCTTTCTGTAATAATGTGATTCAGGAAAACATGGAATACTTCGGTCGTCACGAACTCGAACCACTCAGCGAATTAGAGCGGGTAGAATTATTAAGGAAACTAATCGACCAACTTCCTTCCAATCACTTATTGCGGCAACGCAGCAATGATGTTTACTATTACGAACGTCATCTCTTTGATTTGTTTAAACAGATGAAATCCGAAAATTGGTCACCGGAATTTATGCTGCAGCGAATAGAAACTTATATCGCCTCCTTACCCGATGATCCGGATTTTCGGTACCAGCGTAATACCAAAGACGCTAAAAAAGGAGATTTAAAACAAGCCAAATACGATGATATCGTCAGTAAAATGACCTACCTAAAATCGGCCGCACAACTATATCCCAAATACGTCGACCTGATGAAGCGGGCCAGACGCTACGATTTTGATGATATGATCTTGTGGGTCCTGGAAGCCTTTCAAAAAAACGAAGTGCTCCTACGTACCTACCAGGAACGCTATCTTTATTTTTTAGTGGACGAATATCAGGATACCAACGGCACCCAAAACCAGGTACTCCAGGAATTGATTCAATACTGGGAAAAACCCAACGTTTTTATTGTTGGAGACGACGACCAGTCTATCTTTGAATTTCAGGGAGCTCGCTTAAAAAATCTGGTCGATTTCTATCATCAGTATAAAGACGATCTAAACCTGGTTATCCTTACGGAAAATTACCGATCCTCTCAACATATTCTTAACAGTTCTCGCACCGTTATCGAACGAAACGATAATCGAATTATTCGCAGTCTTGACAACGTCAGCAAAATACTGACTGCCCAAAATCCACAGGTTGCAAAAATTAAAGTTTTACCAGAAATTGTGGCTTACGACAATCGCGCTCAGGAGGAAGCGGATCTTGTTAGTCAAATTGAGCAACTTTACCGGGAAGGTTTTCCGATGGAAGAGGTCGCCATCATCTATGCGAAACACCAACAGGCTCGAAACATAATTACACTTCTGGAAAAAAAACAAATACCATACAATACGCGTAAACAGATTAACATTCTTGATCTTCCGTTGATTCTAAACCTACGTTTGCTCCTGGAATATCTAAACGCAGAATATCAAATTCCTTTCAGTGGAGAATTCTTATTGTATAAAATCCTTTCGCTCGATTTCCTCAATATTCCGGCAAATGATCTCGCCAAAATGAGTTTTCATCTGGCGCCCCTCCACGGTGATACGAACTGGCGGGCATTGATCGGAGATGAGATAAAATTAAGAGAAATCGGGGTAGAAGCCGTTGGTCCGGTCATTCAGTTTTCTCAGTTACTGAACGAGCTAATCAGTCAATACCGCAGCTATCCTTTATTGACCTTAATTGAAAAAGTCATTAATCGCAGTGGTCTTTTGGCAAGTTTATTAAAAAAAGAAGATAAGGAATGGCATCTTCAGGTGATCAGTACTTTTTTTGGATTTGTACAAAAAGAAACCGACCGTAATCCGCGGCTCACCCTCGACGAGTTGCTGGAAATTTTTAATAAACTGGATGCCAACCGGTTATCCGTAAGAATTCAAAAAACCATCTATCATAAAAACGGAGTGAATCTCGTGACGGCCCACAGTTCGAAAGGACTGGAATTTCAGCGCGTCTTTATCATTGACGCCGTTCAGGATCAGTGGGAACCCTCCCGGCAGGGGGCATCCCGTCGTTTTAAGCTACCCGATACGATCACCCTCTCCGGAGAATCGGATGCGACTGAGGCACGGCGGCGACTCTTCTACGTAGCGATGACCCGGGCTAAGGAATTTTTGCATATTTCTTACGCAAAAAAAACTAACGTGGGTAAGACGCTGCAGCGTACCCAGTTTGTGGATGAAATCCTTTCGGATGGCAGTGTCGAAATTATTCATAAATCTCCCTCTCCCGAGGCGATGTTCGATGCACAATTATTATTGCTGCTGACTACGGAAAAACCTAAGATCAGAGAACACAATCGCGAAGCAGTAGCTGGATTACTGGAAGGATTTACACTGAGTGTTACCAGTCTGAATAGTTTTCTCCGTTGCCCGCTTGGGTTTTATTACGAACATGTTTTACGGATTCCAGCCGTACAAAGCGAAGCGGCTTCTTACGGAATTGCGATGCATTACGCGTTGAGCAAAATTTTTGAAATCAGACAATTAGATCCACAAAAGCAGCTGCCTTCCGCCGAAGAAACCATCGTCTTTTTTAAGGCCGAGATGCAGCGACAAAAGGGATATTTTACGCCTTCCGGATTTAAGCGCCGGATGGATATGGGAATCCGTCATCTGCAATTATACTACGATCAGTTTCATACGGAATGGCCAGAGAAAATTTTGGTAGAATATTATATCAAGAATACGGAAATTGATGGTGTTCCAATCAAAGGAACCATCGACCGGATTGACTTTACGCCAAAATCTCCATCAGTTCGAATTATTGATTATAAAACGGGACGACCTTCCAGCAGTCGTTTTAGTAAGTTTACGGAGCGCAATCCGTACGGAGGTTTGTACCGACGCCAGTTAATCTTTTATAAACTTTTATACGAGGCGACGCAAAATGAATTTTTTGCCCGACAGGGTTCCATCGCTTATTTTGAACCAGACCACCAAGGAGCATTTACTATTAAGTCCGTAGAATTTACGAGCCAGGACGTACAGGCGGTTAAAGGATTTATCAAAGATTCATACGAAAAAATTATGGAGCAGGAATTTTATGAGGGCTGTGGCGAAGATAATTGCAAATGGTGTAATTTTGTGAAAAATAATGTAGCGGTGGATTCTTTTACGGATCTGGAGGCGGAGGCATTGGATGATTAGTGCAGGCTGGTTGGCTTCTCTGTAAGATATTATAGCTTGGTAAAAAGTAAAATTTCCGAGGATTCGTTTCTTCCAGTTACTTTTATAACGTACATCCCATCTGGCCAGTTGCGACAGTCTATTTTTCGTTGGTCCGTTTGTAGTATTTTTCTTCCATTTATCGTAAAAACACGAATTTCTAAATCATCCTCCGGAATTTCTACGTTAAAATATTCTGTCGCCGGATTGGGATAAATTTTGACGGGAGTGATAAAAATTTCGTTTGTTCCTACTATTAGCGGTGTCAATTGTCCCACAAAACCATCAAAGCCATTCGCTGCGCTCAATTCCTGTTGATCGTTAAATGTAGCCGTACCATTTAAGGCACCTCCTCCAAAAATCTGACCCTGCGCATCTGCTGCCAACTCGGACAACAAAACGGTCTCAGAACTCGTCACAACATGTACATCCAGAACGGTCGCCAGGGTATCTATTTCCAAAATAAAAGTATTAAAATCATCGCCGGGTGCCTGCAACGTAAATCCATCAACATTAAAACTATTTTTAAAAAAACCACTCCAGTAAAAATGACCATTGGCAAAGACCAATGATTCGGACAACTCAATTTCAAGCTCTCCAATCGAACGAGCAGCTAATGGATCACCCGTAATACTATACTTGATAAAATATAAGTTATCATTCAAATTAGGAGATTGAATTTCCAGATCAGACCGTAACCGAATCAATCCGAAAAAACTCCCGACTGCGTAAATATTTCCATGATCATCAAAACCCACGTCGCTACCAGCCTGTTCGTTCACGCCACCAATTTTACGCGCCCAGTTTACATTCCCATCCAGATCATAGACCGCTAAAAAAGCATCGCTGTCGTTAGTATTATTTTGAATAGTATCCGTTCCAAAATCATAGCTTCCCCGCATACTCCCGGTTATGGCAACCAAGTCATTTTTAACTCCCATCCGCCGGGGTTGAATCTCGCCCGCTATTCCGGCTTGTTCTGCCCACAATAAATCTCCCTGATCAGAAAATTTGAGCATAAAAAAATCCTTTTCGGCCGTAGCAATTAATATTGTATTTTCTATGAAAAGAGAATCAGAAAAATTTCCGGATAAATAACTATTACCTTCAGTATCGGTGGTCATCGCTCCCAAGCTCTTATTACCCGTTCCTTCAATCGACCGGGCCCAAACCGGTGTCCCTGTACTCGTAACTTTTAGCAAAAAAATCGCTTTAGAACTCTTCGTGGTTGATAATGTCAAGCCTCCAAAAGATCCATCAAACCAATATTCACCGGCCCAATAAATATTATTTTCGGCATCTTTGGCTACGCCCACACTCCTGTCCGCACCAGCACTGCTACCCGTAACGATCCACTGTTCCTGCCCCGCAGCGTCCAGACCAACCACAAAAGCATCAGTATTACCTGCTGCGGATTCCAAAATATTCCCAATTAATAATTCGTTTTGAAAATGACCACAAACTACCGGTCCATCATCTGTACGAGTCGTTAATCCTGAAATTGTTTCGCTCCCGTTTCCAGAAACCGGAGTTATCCACGGCCAGGTTTGTGCAACCACCTGGGGACAAAAATTCCAATTGATCAGCAAAAGGATAAATAATGAAAATAGTCTATTATATTTTTGGTGAAAATCAGGCATTTAAGAAGTTGATATTTAAAATGTCGAAATTGATTAAATTTGTAGTTATGAACTTTAGTAATAGAACGTATTTATTCAGCTGCTTGTTTTTGCTATTCATTATCAGTAGTCTTTATAGTTGTAAAACGGATACCGCCAGCAAACCAGCATCTGCACCTGAAGTGGTTGCACAAATCCCACAAATCGATAAATTAGATCAACAGATTGCGGATAATCCAACTGATCCCAGCTTATATTTTAACCGGGCACAGGTATATTTTAAAAATGAGGGATACGATGAAGCTATTCAGGATATGGCTTACGCCATGCAACTGGATTCAGCCAATATCGAATATCATCATTTTTTAACAGATGTTTATTTAAAATATCCAAAATCCTATCAAGCGCTACTGACCATGCAACGCGTAGTTGCGCTCCATCCCCAGGATGTTCCTTCGTTACAAAAACTGGGTCATTTACATCTTATTTTGCAACAATATCAGGAAGCCATGAATACGCTAGACCGGGCGCTAAAAATTGATCCGCAGAACGCCAGCACGTACTTTTTAAGGGGATTGACCTTGGAAGAACTGGGTAAAGAAGAGGAAGCTATTAAAGCCTATCGTTTTTCAACCGAACTGGATGCGGACATGATTGATGCCTGGATTATTTTGGGCCAATTATACCAAAAACGGGATGACCCTACGGCTATTCAGTATTTTAATAATGCAGTACGAGTCGATACGACCAGTATTTTTGCGTTGCATACCAAAGCTAATTATTTACAACAAACGGGTGCTACCCAACAAGCTATTGATGTATACAGAAAAATTATTCTGCTAGATCCTGGGTATTCCGATGCTCACTTTAATACTGGACTGGCTTATTTAGAACTGGATTCTACTCAACTGGCTTACAAAAGTTTTGATCTGGTTGTCAAAACAGAACCGACGAATGCTCCCGCTTATTATTACCGTGGACTGACCGGAGAACTCATCGGAAAACTTGCGCAAGCGAAACAGGATTTTGAGCAAACCCTCAATATGGATCCGAGTTTTCAACCCGCACAGGAAAGCTTAAAAAGGGTTACCGAAATTTTAGAAAAACAGTAATTAACTGAGATGAATAAGATTTTCAGTTAAACGGGATTAAAAAGGAATGATGCTTGTGGTAGAATAACTAATTATGAAAAAATAATTTTAGTATCTTCGTAAAAAGTATTTCTCATGAAAAATATAATTTGTTTATTGCTCGCAGCCTGTTTGTTTGGTTGTCAATCCGAAAATAATAGCGCTACTAATCAATCCGAAAAGATAGTAACGCCCGTAAAATCAGCAATGGTCCCAAGTGGTAGTGAAGCAGTTGCTCAATCTGTAAAAATATCTCGCGACACAATAAAGCCTACCATCAACCGAACCCGTTACGCGGTCAGTCGCTCCCGTCCCGCCACGGAAATACAAGGCACTTATCCCTACGATATTGACCTGAAAAATGCGGCTAGTAAGACGATCAAATCAGATAAAATCCTTGCTAAGAATGATAAACCAACGATCTTATTGTTTTGGTTAACTACTTGTTTTCCATGCTCTATGGAAATGAAAGCAATCAAAGAAAAATACGCAGATTGGCAAAAAGAAGCTGATTTTAACCTGTATGCAATTTCCACAGACTTCGAAAATAATTTTCCGAAATTTATTCAAAAAGTAGAAGAGAACAAATGGCCATGGGAAACGTATAATGATGTAAATAGAGAGTTTCGCCAAATTCTTCCCGGTGGCCTGAATGGTCTACCACAAACTTTTGTGCTCGATAAAAACGGTGAAATTACCTACCACAAGCGTAAGTATAAGCCAGGAGATGAAGATGTTTTGTTTGCTAAGGTAAAAGAGTTGGCCGCAAAATAATTTGATTTTTTAACCTTCAAAGATTTTTATAAAATATCAATCTTTGAATAAACCATAACACACAATGGCTGTATTAAAAGTAATTGAGATACTATCTAACTCAACAAAAAGCTGGGAAGATGCTACCGCAAAAGGAATTAAAAAAGCATCAAAGTCAATTAAAAACATTCGCTCTGCTTACGTTCAAAACCAGAATGTAACGGTAGAAAATGGTAAGGTACAAGAATACCGGGTTAACTTGAAAGTAACCTTTGAGGTAGGCGGATAAGTCCTCTTTCTGGAAATTACATTAAAAAAGCAGCTACCTCAATTAAGAGATAGCTGCTTTTTTTAGCACATATTCATAATATGTTAAATTATTTATCCTGCTGTGCAAATACCTTCTGCAACAAATCATTAGTCCTCAAAGATTTATCACTCCGAATCCCTTCTTCTTTCTTTTCTACTAAACCAAACATGCCAGCCAGTGCCTGTCGGGTTACGTGGTCATCCAAGTCAGGATTGGTCTTCTTTGCAAAAGGTATTTTGTTGTATTGGGTCACCGCTGAATTCCAGTAGCTGCTCGCATTTACCTTTTCCAGTGATTCTACGATTACAGGCTTGAAAGCGGAATAGAGTTGGTCATAAGTTGCCTTTTCCAAATAGCGCGTTGCCGAATCTTTATCTCCCATAAGGATATTCATGGCATCCTTAAAACTCATCTGCTTAATTGCACTAATAAAAATCGGCTTAGCTTTAGACGCCGCGTCTTCTGCTGCCCGGTTTACTTTTTCTACCAAATTTGCTTCTACGTTTCCAAAACCAGGAATCGCTTTTAGCTTATTCGTCACAACTTGTGCCTCTTCTGGTAACAAGATTTTGTAAGCAGACTTGTAATAGCCATCTTCTGCAGATAAAAAACTAACTGCTTCGTCCACGCCTAAATCAAGGGCTTGCTTAAGTCCATTACCTGCATCTTCCTGAGACAATCCACCATCAGTAATCGCTGATTTTGCCTTGTTGAGCATTCCTTTAAAGCCTTGTGCCTGCATCGAAACGGTAAAAAGCACACTGAGGAGTAGGAGTAATTTTATTTTTTTCATAACAATTTTATTTTCAATTTTTGGTGAAGAAAAACCCAAACTCAGAGATCTAAACGAACCTGCGAGCTACTTTATTTTTTCAATTTTCAAACCAACCGACTGAATGCCTTCCAACGCTTCTATTCGCATATATTGCTCCAACTTGAAAATATACTTACCCATCTCTGAGAATTCTAAGTTTTTTTGTAAAAAACCTTCCAAATGACACCATTCATCATCGCAGTCTCCAAACCAGACCCCGCCTTTATTGGCGAATTCAACCGGAACCTGCGTAATCGTTTCGTACCCCTTCGGATCAATTGCATGAAACTTTATGTAAATATTTTGGTACGGAAAATTCGCAGCGTGGGTAATATCGAGTAGTAGATTATATTTTGCCATTACATCTTCCACGTTCACCTCAAACTCAAGGATGTTGGCGTAAGTCCAGGTCTGTGCAGGAATTTCTGTGACTTCGGAAAAAAAATAAGATTTGCCACAACCAGTGAGCAAAGTCAGGATCAAACAAATTGAGAGAAGGGACGTAATATTTTTTTTCAAAGAAATGAAGTTTAAAAAATTAAAAGGGTTCCTAAGATTAATGAAGCTTTTTAAGAGAATCATGATTAGAACGATACTACTCATCTTCATATTTCACACAACCAGATTGGACGCAAAGTCAAAAAAAAAGGATGAACCGTTTTTGCAGCTCATCCATCTTTTTTTATCCAAAATAATCTTTCATTCGTTCAAAAAAGCCTTTCTCCGATTTTCCTGGTTTAGGATCAAAATTAGGCATCGAACGCATTTTTTCCAGTAAAGACTTTTCGCTTTCACTGAGCTTTTTAGGCGTCCAGATATTGGTATTAATCAATTGATCTCCGACCCCATATTCCTGAACGGATGGCAACCCTTTTCCTTTCAGTCGGAACATCTTACCAGATTGCGTACCCGCCGGAACCTTAATTTTTACCCGTCCGTCAATTGTTGGAACTTCTACGGAAGTACCCAGCGCGGCGTCTGCAAAATTTAAATATAGCTCATAAATAATATTCATTCCGTCTCTTTGGAGTTCCTCGTGCTCCTTCTCTTCAATGATCACAAGCAGATCTCCGTCCGGTCCGCCGTTGGCACCCGCGTTTCCTTTTCCACGCATCGAAAGCTGCATTCCTTCGGCCACTCCCGCTGGAATTTCGATCTCGATCGTATCGTCTCCCTGCGTCCGTCCATCTCCGCTACAAGTCTTACATTTTGCGGTAATCATATTACCCGAACCACTACAAGTTGGACAAGCAGTAGTCGTTTGCATCTGTCCCAAAAAAGTACTTTTGACTTGACGTACATAACCTGATCCACGACAAGTGCTACAGGTCGTAACTGAGTTGCTATCCTTTGCGCCCGACCCACCACAAGTCTTACAGTTGACCTGCTTTTTTACTTTAATTTTTTTAGTGACTCCGTTGGCGATTTCTTCCATCGTGAGTTTTACTTTGATCCGCAGATTACTTCCCCGTTGTCCTTTGCTACGTCTCGTACTGCCACCTCGACCACCAAAGAAAGACTCGAAAGGACTACCACCACCACCTTCGCCAAAGATATCACCAAATTGAGAAAAGATATCTTCCATGGTCATACCACCACCGAATCCACCTCGACCACCACCGGCATTCCCGCTTACTCCGGCGTGTCCAAAGCGATCGTACCGCGCTTTTTTATCTGGATCACTAAGAATTTCGTAAGCCTCAGCCGCTTCTTTAAATTTGGATTCCGCCTCTTTATTATCCGGATTTTTATCCGGATGATATTTCATGGCTACCTTCCGATACGCCTTCTTTATTTCCTTTTCATCGGCGGTTTTGGATACCCCGAGAATCTCATAAAAATCTCTTTTTGCCATAATTGTTTAATTATTTTACCAGTGAGTAAAATACGTTTGGTTATTTTACTTACCTACCACGACTTTCGCGTGTCTGATAATTTTATCTTTTAAGAAATAGCCCTTTTCCACAGTGTCTATTACTTTTCCTTTCATATCCTCGCTAGGTGCTGGAATTTCGGTAATAGCTTCGTGTAGTTCCGGATCAAAATCTTCACCAGTGGATTCCATGGCTTTGAGGCCTTTCTGCTCAAGATTTTTATGAAGTTTATTATAAACCAGCATGACACCTTCGCTAAAAGGCTCCGTGCTGGTTTCGTCTTCTGCATTTTGCTTGGCACGATCAAAATCGTCTAGCACTGGTAACAAGACGGTCATCGTATCCTGAGCAGCCGTCACCATAAATTCTAGTTTCTCCTTCATCGTACGCTTACGGAAGTTATCAAACTCCGCCTGGAGACGTAAATACTTATCTTTGAGTTCTCCCAATTCCTGGTTTTTCTCTTCCAGTTCGAGTGCTGCTTTTTTCTTCTTTCCTTTAGGTTTTTCGTCTTCGCTTTCTGCTGCTACATTATCTTCTAAAGCGTCCTCCAAAGTTTCGTCCATCTCCGGATTTTCCGGATCTTGATGCTTCTTATTCATGATGTCTTTTATTTTCTTGAACATTAATGTTTTGTTTGTATAATAAGCGTTTACTCAACCTCTTGTATATATCAATTTTACTGCCATGCCATTTTTTGAGGTCAATCTGTCAGTTTTTGCCGTTTTGCCCTGTCAAAATTTCTTCCATTTGCGCAAATGGCAGATTTACGCCAATAATTTCCCCTGCTGGATTAAGGAAAAATTTGGTAGGAACTTCCTTCACTCCATAGGTTTTAGCGATGGGAGAATCAAAAAAACGGAGACTTTGCGCTTGATCTAAAATATGGTAAGGCCAGATTAATTCGTCTTTAATAATTGCCCTTTTCCAGCGATCTGCGTTGGTTTCTATACCGATACTGACCACTTCGAATTCCGTCCCATTACTATCTTTTGGTATTTTAAATTTTTTATAAAAGTCGGCCAGCTTCGGATTTTCCCGCCGACACGGACCGCACCAGCTTCCCCAAAAATCAATCAACACATACTTTCCTTTGAGATCAGTCAGCGAAAAAAAATCTCCGTTGAGGGTGCTACCGGTAATAGCTGGCGCCACCTCACCCCTTTGGTAAGAAGGCTGCATATACAGTGGTTTACCAACAAAGTATCCAAATAAAAGAAAGACCACAATTGCTGGAAAAAAGTACTTTTTCATATTTTTATTTTTTTTCTACCTGTTTTCGTCGCTTTCTTTTATTTAAAATTTTTCTAATCCAGTTCGGAATAATAATCGCACCAATCAGCAGATATGCGTAATAGGTCATCAAACGCCATATACCCGCAATGAATAAAGCAATTCCTTTTTGACTAACGTAATCGCTCGTAAATCCAAAAAACACCAACTCTGCAAATCCCGCACCACCCGGCGTTGGGCTAAAAGCCATGATTACAAACATCGCTTCTAAGCGGGCATATAATCCCAGCTGTGCAGAAAAGGTCAATGGCACTACGTCGGTAGATAAAGCGATGATCAGACAGTTAAGCAATAAAAAACGACAAGACCAAGCCGTTGCAGTACTGAAAAATACACTAAGATGATAACCCCATTTTTTGTGCTGTAACTCCTGACTGGCAACAACCATATCCTGGCCAAGTTCTTCCGCCCCTTTTTGCCATTTTTTTAACCAGCGATTACTCGTGATCCACACCAGTATTTTCTTAATGGTTTTGGGGTTGATGAATAAACCATAAAAAAAGGTAAATCCGTAGATCGCCATAAAAATATAAGCGCCCACAAAAGTATAACCCCAGGCGTCAAAAGAAACAATACCATCAATTTTGGGTCGAATCATTTCAGTACCAAAAAACAATAAAAGAATCGGCAGTGTTCCAATAAAAAAAATTGTATCCATTACTGCCGAATAAACGACGATCGTAGCTGTTTTTGCAGTTGAGAGTTTTTCTTGTGAAAGAACAAAAAGCGCTACCGCAGATCCCCCAACACTGGTCGGAGAAACAGCAGAACTAAATTCCCAAATAAAAATCAACTCAATACATTTAGTCCAATTAAACTGACCATCCGAAAGAATTCGGAGTCGAAGCGCATAAGCCAGATGCCGGATAATCAGTAAAAGAACAGAAAGTAAAATCCAAAAAGTCGTATGGGTATTCCAGTTGATCTGCGAAAACTCCTCCGGATCGTACTGCTTCCACATGAGATAACCGACCACTCCCAGCCCCAATAGAATCGGAAAAATAATTCTGGACATCCGAATAGACTTGAGCACATCCTGTTGCTCATCCGTAAACTCTTCCTGCAAGTCTTGTTTCACGGGAATATTTGATTTTTATTAGATTAACTAAATAGGCAAAGTCTTAACGGGTAATCACCCTGATAGTTGTAGAAGTTGTTTAAGAATAGCTACAGAAAGTGAGGCTAAGTACCGACCGGCTAATAAGCAGGCTTTATTCTAAACAACTTTCTATAAAAGCCTGCAAGATACACAAACATTGAGGAGATTTAAAGAAGGAAATTCTTATATTTATACCAATGGATGAAAGAATTGAAAAATGGCGATTGATCCTCGGTAAAAGTTCAGCGGAAGCTGCTGGAATGGATTTATCAGAAGAGATGCAGGGAATGGACGATGTATTGGATGCGCTTTACGACTCCGATCAGGAAGGTAATCTCGGCAGCTCTTCACCCAATGTCAATCGCTGGTTGGGAGACATCCGCAAATATTTTCCGGAAAAAGTGGTGCAAGTCATGCAAAACGATGCGCTGGACCGGCTGGGTCTCCACCAGATTTTGACCGAACCGGAGTTACTAAAAACCATTGAACCGGATATTCATTTGGTAGCGACCCTTTTAACTTTAAAAAAGATAATCCCCGCCAAAACCAGGGAAACGGCCCGTATGGTAGTGGGAAAACTTGTCAAAAAGATTGAACAACAACTCAAAAACCCTATGCGGGAGGCCGTAACGGGGAGTATCCACCGAGCCAAACGCAACCGCCGTCCTACATTCAAAGAAATTGACTGGAACAAAACCATCCGGATCAATATGAAGCATTACCAGCAAGACCTGAAAACGATTATTCCGGAAAATCTGATTGGGTACGGCCGCCGGGGACAAGCGCTTAAAAAGGTAATCTTGTTGGTAGACCAGAGTGGTTCGATGGCTAGCTCAGTTGTATATGCGAGTATTCTTGCGGCAGTGATGGCTTCACTGAAATCGCTGAAAACGCACTTGGTGGTATTTGATACGGCGGTAGTAGATTTGACGCCAGAATTGGCCGATCCCGTCTCCGTTTTATTTGGGACCCAACTGGGCGGAGGAACAGATATTGGTCAGGCCCTGCAGTTTGTGCAGCCGATGATTGAGCGGCCCGCGGATACAATTTTAGTGTTGGTAAGTGACCTTTTCGAAGGTGGTAACAAAGGAGAGTTATTACAAACGGCCGCCAGTATTAAGGGCTCCGGTGCACAATTTATTACGTTGCTCGCGCTGAGCGATCAGGGCAAACCCGTTTATGATCGTACGATGGCTGAGCGATTTGCGGTGCTGGATATTCCGACTTTTGCCTGTACGCCGGATAAGTTTCCGGATCTTATGGCGGCGGCTATTAAAGGAGAAGACCTCAAACAGAACTACCCATTGGGGTAGTAAAAAAATCATCCTATTTTTTGATCTTTGAGATTGAGTGAAATAGTAGAACAAACGCTTAAATAGTAACCCTAAAACATACTTTGTGTAGACTACTAATTCCCCAAAAAATCAAACAAAGGGATGGTCATCAGCGAAAATGGGTGGCGATCCCTTGTTTTATAGTCGGGTCCTTCATTTTTTAGTAGTTGAATGTTACCTTGGTACAAGCTATCTAGTAATTTACATATAACCGTTTCACATGAAAACAACCCCATTCGTTTTCTTATTTTTATTTGCCTCATTAGGTACTGGATGGGCGTTTCAATTTAAAGAAATAAAAAACATTGATGCACGGTCTTCTAAAATGTACAAAAAAGTAAACCAAGCATTGGGCGCTGGTAAATATGATTTGGCGGAAGCCCAATTAGATTCTATGCTGGTTCTGGCAAAGCAAGAAGGAGATACGCTTAATATGGCAGTAGCTTATGAAGGATTAATAGAAATGAATTACCTAGGTAATAATCTATCCAAAGCAAAAAACTATGCATTAATAGCGCTTGAGCTTCTAAAAAACACGAATGATTCCCTCCGCTTATCGCTGATGTATACTAGAATCGGGTCGATCAACATGCGGAATGGTGATTTTGAAAACGTACGTAGTTTTTTAAAAAAAGGAGAATCCTACGCAATAAATGAAAAAAAGACCAATCCATTTTACATCAATTATACGGAGTGGAACCGCTTTTACAAAGGTATCGGAAAACCAGATTCCTCTATTTATTACTTACTCTTATTGAAAGATAAAATTCAGGCGGAAGACACCGTCAGATTGTCCCATACTTATTCTGCGATCGGCAGGACTTTTCTTACCTTAAACAACAAAGAAAGAGCACTGGAATTTTGCAATAAAGCCTTAGGTTTACTTGATAGTGATAAGCACAGACTTTCGAGAGCCAAAGTTGAAACAATCAAAGCGGCTATCTTGATTAATCAAGGTCGATACGATGAAGCAGAAGCCTTTTTAAAAACCAATAATCCCCTTTTTAATAATCCTCATCTAATAAAACATAAAGAAGAGAAGAATATTTTAAAAGCAAAAATCGCCCTGGCCAAATCACAATATAGCCTGGCAGAGGATATTATTGCTAAGATAGACCAATCCTCTTATAATGAATATTCTCTTCCCTTAATCAAAATGGATATCATGCGTGGTGAAATTGCCCTCGCAAAAAATCAGCTTCAGGAACTTGGAGCCATTCTAAAGAAAATAAAAATGCATCTAGACCAAGTCGATCATCTAGATGTGGAGCGATCTTACCATGCCCTCGCCAGTAACTATTTTCAACAAACGGGTAATTTTAAAAAAGCCAACGAAGCATTACTCACCAAGGAAATAATTCAGGATTCTCTTTACAATATCCAACGAATAAATCTTGCACAAAATCTCGAATCCAAATATAAAAGAGTACAACAAGACCAACAAATTGCCACGATGTCCATTCAAGAAGAACTCAGCCAGACTCGTATGACTCAACAGCGTTGGTTGATTTTTGGAGCATTGTTCATAGCAACTATTTTCGCAGGGCTATTTTTAAAATTTTCTCAACAAAACAAAAAAATTAAAGAACAAAATATTGTTATTTCAAAAGCACTCGCAGAAAAAGAAATCCTTTTAAAAGAGATTCACCACCGGGTCAAAAACAATTTACAGGTAATTTCGTCTCTTCTTGGATTACAATCCAGAAAAATAAAAGATCAGGCTGCCCTCGATGCCATTAACGAAGGCCGGACTCGAGTACAATCGATGTCATTGATTCACCAAAATCTTTATAAGGAAAATAATCTTACTGGTGTCGAAATAAAAAACTACCTGGGAAAACTTTGCAAAAATCTTTTCGCAACTTATAATATTTCTAACGAACAGATTCATCTAAAAACCAGCATTGAGAATATTATTCTTGATGTAGATAGCATTGTCCCAATTGGATTGATATTGAATGAACTGATCAGCAACGCGCTTAAACATGCCTTTCCAAAGGGTGGCTCTGGAATTATTAACATTAATATTTCTGAAAATACCGATGGACTACTAATAGTAGTACAAGACAATGGAATTGGAATGAAGTCAGATGATCCGCTTGTTGATTCGGATTCCTTTGGATATCATTTAATTAAAGTTTTTCAGCGAAAGCTAAACGCCGATTTGAATATATCTACATCCAATGGTACTTCTATCAGTATTTTAATCAGAAACTATAAAATAGCCGCCTAATGTCAAAATCACGTATCTTAATTGTAGAAGATGATCCGATCGTTGCGGCTGATATTGAATCACTACTTTTAGAAAACAAAGATTATCTCATCAGTGGAGTAGCCCACGACGCCATGAGCGCATTAGATATGCTGGCTAACCGCATGGTGAATTTAGTTTTACTGGATATTAACCTCGGAACGGGAGCTTCCGGAATTGATATTGCAAAAATAATCAATGAAAATTATGAAATACCCTTTATCTTTTTGACGGCTTTTTCGGATGAACATACACTTTCTGCCGCCAGTGATTTGGGGCCTTCCGGATATTTGGTGAAACCATTTAACGATCGTGGCTTACTGGCAACCATCGCAGTGGCTATTCGAAATGCCCAAAATAAACCACAAAAGGAATCAATTACTTCCACTTTTCCTGCCCTGACCGGGCAAGAGATCAAAATTTTAGAATTTGTGTTAAGTGGATTTTCTAATAAAAAGATTTCTGAGCATATTAATATTTCGGTGAATACCGTAAAATTTCATTTGAAAAATATTTATATAAAATGCCAGGTTAATAGCAAACAAGAATTACTGGCTATCGCCCTTAAAAAAATATAGTTATGGAAAATAAAACCAATCTGAAGGTAGTCCATCGGCGGCAGAGACCCATTGCTTCTTCACCAGAAGAGATCTATCAGCAGCTTTTTGAAGTCAAAGAAGACTTAGAATCAATTATCTACTTATTGGATCAGCACCTCAACGGGGTACCGGCCTTTTTATCTGTTTCCAAAAACAGAAGAGGCGACACTGAAAAACCCAGCATCGCCTCTTTTGGTTGATAATCTATCAACTATGTAATTATTTTAAACTTCTTTTTTTAACAATCGAAGAAGATACTCACCGTATCCACTTTTGATATATTTATGACCCAGCCTTTCTAATTGCTCATCATTGATAAAACCCATTTCGTGGGCTACCTCTTCGATACAACCAATTTTTAAGCCTTGTCGATCTTCAATTACTTCAATAAATTGTCCGGCTTGAATTAGCGACTTGTGCGTTCCGGTATCTAACCAGGCAACTCCACGACCTAGTACGCCAACGCTCAGTTTTCCAATCTCCAGATAGTGCTTGTTTACATCGGTAATTTCGTATTCTCCCCGTGCACTGGGTTCCAGATTACGGGCAACTTCGACCACCGAATTATCATAAAAATAAAGACCAGGAACCGCATAATTTGATTTTGGATGCGCTGGTTTTTCTTCAATGGACAAAGCCGTAAAATTGTCGTCAAAATCCACAACACCGTATCTTTCCGGATCCGCTACCTGATAAGCAAATACGATTCCTCCGTTTGGATTAGCACTCTTCTGTAATAATTCGTTGAGCCCAGCTCCGTAAAAAATATTATCTCCCAAAATCAAGGAAACAGCATCTTTACCAATAAAATCAGCACCCAGTACAAAAGCCTGAGCCAGTCCGTTAGGATCATGCTGTGCAATATAAGTAAAGGAGCAACCGATTTCCGAACCATCTCCCAATAGTTTTTCAAACTTAGGCAAATCATAAGGAGTCGATATGATGGCAATCTCCCGAATACCCGCGTTCATTAACGTGGACAACGGATAATAAATCATCGGCTTATCGTAAACGGGCATAAGCTGCTTGCTGACCGCCATGGTCAACGGATAAAGACGAGTTCCGAGGCCACCGGCCAAAATAATTCCTTTCATTATGATAATTTTTTCTCTTGAATGATTCTTTTAATTCTTAAAATTAATTCATTGGGTTTGAATGGTTTAGCGATAAAATCATTGGCTCCTTTACGAAATGCTTCCAGTATCGTTTCTTCTCGTTCCAGAGCAGAAATAATAATGACGGGTACTTCCGATTTCATTTCCTCGCGTACCATTTCCAATAATTGCAAACCACTAAGATGCGGCATCATAATATCACTTACGATAATATCCGGCTGATGTTCTTCGATCCGTTGAACAGCCTCTCTTCCATCTTCTGCCGTAACCACCTCAAATCCTTGCCGACGCATTCGAAAAGCCAGCGCAGTTAACATTATTTCTTCGTCTTCGCATATCAAAATTGTCATAGTAATTCCTTGTTTTTGGAACTGAACAGTTGTTGGGGTTTACAATTATCTATAGTACGACAAAGATATCGGTTTGTTAATATTTACCAACATAATTCTGACCTTCTTAGGCCATATTAGTCACTTCTTGCTTTATTTCTACCAATATGGTAGGTACTAACTCCTCCATCGTTTTGATCATCTCTCCAATCTGTTGCGGGTCATCCTTTGCTTTACAAATTGATTCGATCTCTTTATTCGCCTCGGTCATTTGCGGATTTCCAACAAAAGAAAGGGTCGATTTCATCTTATGACTGGTAGAACCGAGTACTTCCCAGTCCTGCTCATCAAATTCTTTCCGCATCTTTGCGAGTTCTTCCGGTAATTCCGTTACCAGCATATCCAACATGACTACTTTCATTTCCGGATCGCCATCAGCCATTAATTCCAGATATTCTAAGTTAATGTACTTATACGTACTTGGATTCATACTATTACTTGTTATTCCTGTTTGCATACTTCGCTATTTTATTAAATAATTGTTCGGGTTCAAAAGGTTTGAGGACAAAATCGTCCATACCATATTCTTTAAATTTTTCATCCTTAGAAATATGAGCGTGTGCAGTCATGGCTAAAATAGGCATAGCGGCCAATTCTGGTGTCATTTTATTACGGATATGGTTCGTCGCTTCGTATCCATCCATGATGGGCATTTGGATATCCATCAAAATAATATCAAATGGGGTATCCGTATTTTTTTCTAAAATCTCCACTGCTTCTTTACCATTATTTGCAATGGTAATATGAATTTTTTCCCATTTTTTGGTAAGCGTCTTTTTAGCGACCAGTTGATTCATTTTATGATCTTCTACCAGTAAAAGACGAATTTCTCCATCATCTTTCAATTCCAGATTTTCTTCTTTTTCGATTTCTTCAATAACATCCAACGCATCGCCTTTTTCAAAGGCCAGATCAAAAAAGAAGGTAGATCCTTCGCCAAAAACACTCTTTACGCCAATTTTACCGCCTTGCTGTTCTACTAAATTTTTAGCAATGGACAAACCAAGTCCGGTTCCTTCGTAGAGTCGATCTTTATTTCTGATTCTGGTAAAGGTTTCAAAGATCGCATCTAGTTTATCCGCGGGAATACCTACTCCTGTATCTTCCACTGCAAAATGAAGATTTACAGCCTGCTCATTTTCAATTACATTTTTAATATAGATTCTGACGGCGCCACTATCCGTAAATTTAACGGCGTTACCGACCAGATTATTTAAAATTTGATTAAGTCTTAACTTATCTCCGTGAATAACTTTTGGTATATTTTCGTCCACGTGTAATTCAAAGACCAAATCTTTTTCCTGGGCTTTATATTTCATCATATTGACCAAATTGGACAATAGCTTATGCAAATCAAAGTTTTTATATTCAAACTGAATTTTACCATTTTGTAACGTTGATATTTCCAGAATATCATTAATTACCCCAAGTAAGATTTCGGAAGACTGCTTGATTGCGCTTACCAAGTTGGTTTGTTCTCCGTTTAAGTTGGTCTGCGAAACCAGGTTGCTCATTCCTAAAATGGCATTCATCGGTGTCCGCATCTCGTGACTTACACTGGCAATAAACTGCTCTTTCATTTGAGCCGACTGCTGCGCAATATCGCGTGATTTACGCATTTCTTCCGCCTGCTTGCGTTCGGTAATATCCCGAATAATTCCGTTATACCCCAAAAGTCCAGCGTTGGAAGTAGGCGTGGCCGTGATTACGCAGTAGCGTCGCGACCCGTCCTTGCGTTCTATTTCTACTTCAAAATCGTTAATATCTTCTTTTTGTTGTAAAGCCTTCATGAAGTGCATCCGACGATCTAAAGGGAAAAAGCAAGAGTGAAAATCCAGCATTTTCACCTCTTCGCGATTGTAACCAATCAATTCGAGCGTAGCATTGTTGAAGTCCACAAAACTCCCCATCAGATTGGCAATATAAATCGCATCGTTTGACCGAGAAAAAATTTCCTGATATCTTTCCTGACTGCGAATCATTTCCATCTCCGCTTTTTTACGCTCTGTCATATCCTGCATGATTCCCATCAGTACAAGGTTACCTTCGGCGTTGGTGTTGATACTACAATGTACAAAAGCGTAACGTCGTTCTCCTTCGGGTTGCTTGATGATGATATCTTTTTTGATACTTTTTCTGAGCAACGTTTCCTGGTGAATAGATCGGAAAATATATAGTGGATTAGAGGCATCTTCGAGATCTGCTCCCGTTAACATATTTTTGACTGGAATACCTAACAATCGGAAAATTTCATCAGAAGCTTTTAAGAGCTGCGTAGTAGGATTAAATTCCCAATTCCCAATATGAGCGATCCGCTGGGTAAGTTCCAGTCTTTTTAACACACCACTTCTTTCTATTGAGTAACGGAGTGACTTTGCCAGAAGGTCGGAATCAAAATCTCCTTTTATTAAAAAATCCTGTGCTCCTGCTTTTACAGCATTAATACCCATACTTTTATCGGAAAGCCCCGTAAGTACGATCACATTTGCATCCGGAAATTTTTCTAGTAGTTTTTCCAGTGTTTGAAAACCACGACTATCTGGTAGTGTTAAATCTAGCAGAATGACTGCGTAGTCCTCCTGTTCCATTGCCTCTATACCATCGGTAAGGCTGGTTTTGTTGGTAATCTTACAATCCAGTAAATCTGACTCAGATAGCAACACCTCAACCAGTCTGGCATCACCAGGGTTGTCCTCGATAAGTAATATCTTATTTTGAGCTTCGTAATCTGAAATTTCCTGATACATGGCTACATCCTGATCTTTATTAGAAGTATTAGCTAAGTTACCTCCTTCATATGTTAGATTTTCCTTCAAAATATCACATTTAGTTGAAATTACGAAATAAGTTTTCCTAACGGATCGGAAACAATTTTCTGATCCCGTTATGATACCTTCAGGGGGAATACATTTTTTATATTAGGAAATAGGATTTATGAAATTTTCAATAACCTCATTAGTCTAGTTATTTCAGGGAGGAAAGAGCACTAGACACGAGGTAAAAAGACAAAAGTTGCGCCAATATCTTCGATTAAAAAAATACAAAAGAATTCAGCAGTCGATTTGTAAATAGAACGAAAATTATCCACCCGATCATTATGGATCAAATTTTTAGTTGCAAACTCTTCCAGAGTAGAAACATAAAGGAACCATTCTCCATCGAGTGCCTCCGGATTCAAGAGTGGAATTCCAATTTGGATGCCTTTTTTGCTGGCTATAAAAATAGGATATTTAGATATTTCTTGATGAAGAACACTATCACTGGCTTGCCCTAGCAGCTGTTGATGCGGACGAATTATTTTTTCTAAATTTTTTAATTTTTTTTCTTCTGGATTCATAAATCTTCATCTATTTTATCATCATTTCTTAAAACCAACAAGGCGACACTTTCTATATGCTGGGTATGTGGAAACATGTCCACCGGCTGAATTTTTACCACCTCATATTTTTCCTGAAGTAATAGTAAGTCCCGGGCCTGCGTAGCGGGATTGCAGCTGACGTAGACGATTTTTGGAGCGGCCAGGGTAAGCAACATATCAACCACCTTAGGATGCATTCCGGCACGGGGTGGATCGATGATAACTAAGTCGGGCTTACCGTGATTTTCTGCAAATTCCGCACTTAAAATATTTTTGACGTCTCCTGCGTAAAATACAGCATTTTCAATTTTATTAAATTCCTGATTGATCCGAGCATCCTCAATAGCCGCCGCTATTTCCTCAATACCTACTACCTGTTTACTTTTATCCGCCACGTAGAGCGCAATACTGCCAATTCCACAGTAGAGATCATAAACATTTTCTGTACCCGTTAACGCTGCAAAGTCTACCACTACGTCAAACAGTCGGATGGCCTGAGTAGTGTTGGTTTGAAAGAATGATTTAGGTCCAATTCGATAAATAACTGAACCTAATGCTTCTTCAATAAACGGCATACCCTTATATAAATCTATCTCCAAATCTAAAATAAAATCATTTAATTTGGTATTAACACAAACGAAGAGGGCTGTTATTTCTGGAAATTTTTCTGCCAATGCATCTAGATATTTCGTCCGTTCCTCCTCGGTACTCTGACCAAAAACCACAATGACCATTACTTGCCCCAGGGTCGTTACCCGTACGATGACATTGCGTAGACAGCCCGTTTGTGCCCGTGCATCGTAAAAACTTAATCCCATTCTTCGACCTAACTGACGTAGATAATTCCTGATCCCGTTAGCTGGTTCCTCTTCGAGCCAACATTTTTCAATATCTACAATTTTATCCCAGGCACGGGGGCGGTGAAAGCCGAGGACATCCGCTTCCATGCTTTCACCCGCTTCTTTTTCTTCTTCTGTAATCCAGCGTCGATTCGAAAAACTAAAGTCTAGTTTATTTCGGTAAAACTGAGTTTTTGCAGATCCAATGATCGGTAAGACGGGCACTTCCGATAATTTTCCAATCCGTCGAATAGCCTGCTCGACTACCTCCTGTTTGTATTTTAGCTGAGTTTCGTAAGGAAGGTTCTGATATTTACAACCACCACAAACGCCAAAATGCTGACAAAACGGTTCGGTACGCTCGCTGGACAACGTTTTAAAGGTCAATGGATATCCTTCAAAAAAACCATTTTTCTTTTTGGTCACCCGAACATCCACTACGTCACCTGGCACCGTTCGTTCCACAAATACGACCATCCCTTCCGGAGTACGTCCTGCACAACGACCTTTATCCGCAAAGCCGGAAATTGTCACATTCTCCAGGAGAACGACCCGATTTTTTTTTCTTCTTCCCATGTTATCTGGTTAGTACAATATAATCTCTGATCAATGTTTGTAAAAATTCTATTTTATCTGTTGGCCTTTCATCTAAATCTAAGACCGTTACCAGGCGATCAACCAACTTATCAATCACCTCGCTGTGTGCCTGATTTCTATGTGTATGATAGCGATGTATCGCAGACTTGATCAATAATAGATCTTTTTCCCGCAATTTCCGCACTTCCTGATAAGTTGGTTCATATTCTTCAATAGAATTAATCTTAAGAATATCCGATAGTTGAAATCGCTTATTAAATTTTACTTTTATCACCACGGTATTGGCGGTCATATCTCCCAATCGTTGTTTTTTTGCCGACGAATTAATTAGTAGTCCGGCCAGAGTCCCAAACGACAGAAAAGTATCTACTACGTGAAAAACCGCACGTAACAAATAATCACTCCATCCCGGTTCTTCTCCATCCAGGCGAACCACCTTAATACCTGCAGCCTTTTTACCCCAGGATTGCCCATTTGCGATGATCTCAGATAATAAGTGATAACTGACAAAGAGCATGATTGGAAGAAGGTTAAAAAAACGTCCCATCATACCGCCGTCCTCCAATTCGTTGATCCACGCCTCTAAGAGCATCAGAAATATCAGAATAAACAAGGCCCCTACGATCACCGCATCAATAAAAAACGCCAAAAACCGGTCCTGAGGACCAGCCAGTTCGTACTCGATCGTTACGTTTTGGGTAGTAGTAATATCAATCGTTGGCATAGAAGCAAAATTATGAAGTGCAAGATACTAATTTAGCTGCATCAGGTTTATTTTACCAAGGTAATTTATTTTAAGGAAGAGGACCTCATGAAATTGTTTAAAAATGATGCACCATTAAATCCCAAATTATATGTATTTTTATTATTATTTAATTCATACGACTTACCGTAATTCATGCGAGAGACCAACTTTATTAACCAGAATAAAGAGAAATGGAAAGAATACGAGGAGATGCTTGATCGCAAAGCCACCGATCCTGACCGACTCAACCGTTTATTTGTACAGATAACGGATGATTTATCTTATTCCCGTACTTTTTATCCCAACCGCTCGGTACGGGTTTATCTGAATAATCTTGCGCAACAGATTTTCTATAATATATATAGAAATAAAAAAAGTCCGGTCGGGCGTTTGATATCTTTTTGGACCGATGAGCTTCCACAACTGGTTTACGAATCCAGGTCTGCTTTCCGAGTAGCCTTTGTCGTCTTTATGGTTTCAATGCTGATCGGTGCTTTTTCCGCTGAAATGGATCCCGAATTTCCTCGGGTCATTCTTGGGGACAGCTACGTAGACATGACCATTCAAAACATCGAAACAGGTGATCCGATGGCAGTTTATAAAGACCGTAGCAGGTTTGGAATGGCGCTGGGGATTACAGCCAATAACCTCTTTGTTGCTTTTCTAACTTTTTTACTAGGTGCTTTCTTTTGCATTGGTGCAATTGGTATTTTGGTGAATAATGGGATAATGGTGGGAAGTTTTCAGCATTTTTTCTATGATAAAGGGGTTTTTCAGGAATCGTTTTTAACCATCTGGACACACGGTACTCTAGAAATTTCAGCCATCATCATTGCGGGGGCAGCTGGTATTACGATGGGGCAAGGACTGGTTTTTCCTAGAACGCTTTCAAGGCTTCAGGCTTTTCAGATTTCGGCGAGAAGAGGTTTAAAAATAATGGTGGGACTGGTTCCAATTTTTATCGCTGCGGGTTTTATTGAAGGCTATTTGACCAGATATACCGAGACACCGGATATTATCAGACTGATGTTTATTCTGATTTGCCTATTTTTTATTATAGGATATTTTGTGATTTATCCTGTAAAAAAGGCAAGCGTTGGATTTACGACCGGGCTTAAGGATACCCGGATTCCACCCACACAAAACCTTGCAATTAATTATAGTCGAATCAAATTTTCGGGAGAAATTCTGACCGACGCTTTTAGCCTTATTCGTAAAAACCTGAGTGTTATTCTGAAATATAGTGCCGGATTTTCTTCAGCGTATGTTTTCATTGTTTCCGTCCTTACGACCCTTCCGCTAAATGAGGCTTTTAGTTTTCCGATGGACATTTTCGGATCTTTTAACACATTGGGACAATACTTTAATAACGAATCTATCTTACTGCTTCCAGTTATTAACGTTTTTTTGTATGCGTTTTTTTTCTTACTCTTAATACATATCTTACTGCGTGATTTTCGTGGTGAAACGGTAGTCAAAAAAGATCTTAAACAAGAACTTATCCGTTTTGTAAATCTACTAATTCCCGTTTGCATTGGATGTTTAATTTTAGCAACGAATTTGCCTTTCAAGGGGTTATTATTATTTATATTAATTCCATTTCTGCTAATGACTATTTTCATTTCACAAAAAGAGGGGATCAATTTTTTCGCTGCGCTGATCCGTGGCCTTAGCCTGATGAAGAAAAATTTGAGCCAGGTCATAAGCTTATTAATTTTGGTTTCTGT
Organism: uncultured Saprospiraceae bacterium; assembly: GCA_938015415.1. GTDB lineage: Bacteria > Bacteroidota > Bacteroidia > Chitinophagales > Saprospiraceae > JALZUU01. Next base: position 16,421 of record CALLPK010000052.1, on the reverse strand, counting down.
CTTAGGAATTCTTTTATTTTCAATCATGGACACCTCTATTCTTTGGTTTTATCTGGAGTTTATTGGCTGGAATATTTCGGTAGATCAATCTACGATGGATCAGCTCGTTTATGGATCTCTGATATATATTGCGATCTTTATTCTTTGTTTGGTGCTTTCTTTATTTACATTTTGCTTTGGATTGCTTTATTTCAGTCTGGTAGAAATAGCAGAAGCTCCGTGGCTACACGAAGCAGTAGCTAATATTGGACGACATAAAAGTATTCGGGGATTGGAAAAAGAAGGTTAATACACGATGTATTAAATAATAAAAATTGATTAAGAATATTTTATCAAACCTGTTTAAATACAAAATTTGAGTTTACTCCTTCTCAAGCGATTATCCAAAATGCTGCCGCTGGTATGCGTTTTACTATGGGTGGTTCAACTAACCGGTCAGGACTCAACTCCTTCGCCGACACAACAGTTTGAATCCACAACGCTGGAGCCCCGGAATTTTAAAGCCTCCGACTGGGAAAAAGCCACCAAAGGGATAGACTACCGGCATTCTACTAAAGACCAAAAAGACGTCAACGAAGATGTTGGAGACACCCTCGGAGGGCAAAAAGCCAGACTGGAAGAACAGGCAAAAAATCTGGGAGGTGCCGCCGGAGCATTTTGGAATACGTTGGTTAAAATCATCTTTGTGTTTTTTGCAGTAGTGATGGTTGGACTCCTCATATATTCCATTATGCGGGGAGAAAACATCTTTAAAAGGAAAGAGAAAATACCTCGAAGGACTACCTTCGACCTAGCTGAGGTAGAAACTAATCTGGCCGCTTCCGATCTGGATCAGTTTATCATCCAAGCGGAAAGAGAAGGCAACTATCCACTGGCCGTTCGTTTGCATTATCTGGCCATCATTAAAGCGCTGGCACGCAAAAAAATAATTCGATACAAAAAAAACAAGACCAATCACGTCTACGTTACCAAAGTGAATACAACACCTTTTGGGGAAGAATTCCGCCGCGCCACCAATGCTTTCGAAAGAATCTGGTTTGGACAAAATATGTTCACCCAAACAGACTATCAAGTGGTGAAACCAGATTTTCAAAAATGGATTACTACCGCTCAAAATCTCAGCGGTGAAAAACCATCTCTAAACTTAAACACTCCCTAAATGCAAAATAAAACCATTTTGTGGGTATTGGGAGTAGTGGTCGTCTTGCTGTCCATTTTCTTTTTTGTTTTTCGGGACGGACAAACTCGTTACTCTTGGCGGGAGAATTATAAAGAAGAAAAAAATCCTTATGGCACTCATGTCATCTACGAACTCTTAAAAAACTACGATTCTCAATATAGTTTTCACGAAATTTCAAAAGGGATTAGGGAGGAATTACCAGATGTAGATTCTGTAGAATCATCCGCAGTAACTAATTATGTATTTATTGGTGAAGGACTGTTTTTAGATACCATAGAAATGGATCGTATATTGCGTTTTGTTGCGGGAGGAAATAATGCTTTCATCAGTAGTAAGGATATTCCTTTTAACCTCAAGCCCATCCTTTTCGAAGAAATGTGTTCTGATTATTGGTTTTACCGATATCCCAACATTTCTGACAGTCTTGCTTCGCTAAGTTTTACACATCCTTCACTCGTCGATACGAGTACAGCGTATGATTTCAAATATATCAGCCATAACCAAGTCAGAAATTATCGCTGGCATTACGTCGAGTCAGAATATTTTTGCGACGAATACTATAGCCCGGTAGCCTTGGGTTATCTGAATGACACACTGGTTAATTATTATAAAATACCATACGGTGAAGGTCATTTTTATTTTCATACTAACCCAATTACCTTTTCTAATATTCAACTACTTAAAGCCCCTGCGGTGGATTATGCTTCGCTGGTTTTTTCCCACCTGCCGCCAGGCGATATTTACTGGGACCGGGTAAGTCGGTTACCGCTCGGAATTGCACGTAGTCTCGATCGCAATAATCGGGACGGAAATATGGATCGCAACCTAAATTCAGAAGGTCCATTATCTTATATTTTGAGTCAACCACCGTTGGCATGGGCTTGGTATACGGCCTTAGCAACCGCTGTTTTATTCTTAATTTTCCGATCCAGGCGGAAGCAAAGAATTATTCCAGTATTAAAAGAAAATAAAAACAGTTCGCTCGAATTCATTAATACCATCGGACGAATTTATTATCAACAAGGCAATCACCGGAAAATTTGTTTGAAAAAAATGACCTTGTTTTTATCTTTCATTCGGGATCGCTATTATTTGAATACCAATGAAAAAGATGCTGATTTTATGGCGCGATTAACAGCTAAATCTGATATTCCAATCGCTGTGATTAACCAAATTTTTCTTTATCATAAAAATATTGAAAGCTCTGATTTTGTTTCAGAAAAAACACTAATAGACTTCCATCTAGAAATGGATAAATTTTATAAAAACTGTAAATAGAACACCATGTCTGACGATCCAACGACTACCCCCGGAGAAGAAAATCCGATATCTTATACACCACCCAATACGTGGCAAGAAAATCGGCTTGATTTAAGTAAGGTTTCTGCAATCACCAATGGTATCCGCCAGGAACTGGCCAAAGTAATTATCGGGCAGTCCGCGACGATTGACTTATTAATTGCTGCGCTTTTCTCGGGCGGACACGTACTACTCGAAGGCGTCCCCGGCATTGCCAAAACCTTGCTCGCCCGTCTAATGGCCCAAACCTTACAAGCCGATTTTTCCCGAATACAATTTACCCCTGACTTAATGCCTACCGACGTGGTAGGAACTACGGTTTTCAATATGCAGCAATCTGAGTTTACTTTTAATGAGGGGCCTGTATTTTCCAACATTGTCCTCATTGACGAAATTAACCGGGCACCAGCTAAAACACAAGCGGCCTTATTTGAGGTGATGGAAGAGTATCAAGTTACCGTGGATGGAACTACTTACCCAATGGATTTCCCCTTCTTTGTAATTGCTACTCAAAACCCGATCGAGCAGGAAGGAACTTACAAATTACCGGAGGCACAACTGGATCGTTTTTTATTTAAAATAATCGTACAATATCCTAGCCTCGAAGAAGAAAAAGCAATTCTTTATCGCTTTCGTCAGGACTTTAAGCAAACGGTACAGGAACAAGTTAGAGGTATTTGCAGCAAGGCCGATATGCGTGAATGCCAGGAGGTGGTAGAAAAGGTGCATATCAAGGATGAACTACTCGATTATATTGCTGGTATTATCCACGGTACACGAAATAACGGGGACTTATTTTTGGGAGCTTCCCCACGTGCCTCGCTTGCGATTCTGAAATCTGCAAAAGCCATTGCGGCTATGAACGGTCGGGATTTTGTCACCCCGGATGATATTCAGTACGTAGCATATCCGGTCTTAAATCATCGGGTTATTTTGACGCCGGAGCGTGAAATGGAAGGCTACGATCAGGAATACGTGGTGAATGATATTGTAAATAAAATTGAGGTACCAAGATAGAATCAGAGTACTTAGTGGATAGAACAACTTGCGCAAATTTCAATATTGAATATTGATTGTCGGCCCGTATATTGCGAGGAAATTCACCTTGTAAAAAGGTTAAAATACGGGGAGAAACTTTTAATAAGTAGTAGACTTTATGTATAAATAAAATGTCCAAAATAAAGTATTTTTATGAAAATCTGGAATAATATTTTTTTGACGAACCGCTTTTTTATCTGCTTCGGGTTGATCTCCGGATTATTTGCGGCTAGTTTTTTTATGCAAATATTATTTCCAATTGTACAAGCTATTTTATTAATTACCACCATTTTATTATTAGTAGATTTTTTGTTATTGTTTAATAATAAAGAATTTATTCGTGCCAACCGACGCACGCCAAAAATTTTATCTCTCGGTGAGATCAACAAAATCCACCTGGACATTTTAAATATTTCCAACCAAAATTTATCGCTCGAAATTATTGATGAACTTCCTGAACAATTACAAAAACGAGATTTCAGAATAATTATTCAATTGAACAGTAAAAAAGATGAGACGATTTCATACGAGGTACGACCGTTGCAACGCGGAGAATATTTATTTGGTGCCTTGAATATTTATCTCAGTTCAGAGATAGGGTTGATCCAACGGCGTACCCAATTCACCGAGCCAACGGCGGTTCCCGTCTACCCTTCGATTATTCAAATGAAACAACTAGAGCTAAAAGCTTTTGACCAAGTTACCAATCAAAAGGGAATCAAAAAAATCCGTCGCCTCGGCCACAGTTATGAATTTGAGCAAATAAAAAGTTACGTACGTGGAGACGATTACCGAAGTATCAACTGGAAAGCGAGTAGTCGCCGTGGTACTTTGATGGTAAACGCTTATCAGGACGAAAGGGCACAACAGGTATATTGTGTTCTGGACAAAAGCCGGGTAATGAAAATGCCTTTTGACGGCTTGAGTCTAATGGATTACGCTATTAATACTTCACTAGTTATTTCTAATATTGTCTTACAAAAAGATGACCGTGCCGGTTTATTGAGTTTTTCGGATGTGATGGGTACCGCGATCAAAGCGGAAAGAAAAGCTAATCAACTGAATAAGATCATGGCCGCATTGTACCGAGAAAAAGAAAGATCCGGGGAGGCCAATTACGAATTATTGTATTATGCTTCCAGAAAATTAATTAAGGGAAGAAGTCTTTTATTACTATTTACCAACTTTGAAAGTAAGTACGCACTGGAACGGGTACTGCCGGTTTTAAGAAGAATAAACACGCTGCATTTACTCGTCGTCGTATTTTTTGATAATTCAGAAATTCGGAAATTTTCGGAAAAAGAAGTAGGAGACACCGAAGAAATTTATATGCAAACCATTGCACAAAACTACCTTGCGGAAAAGACCGCAATGGTTCAGCAATTGAAGCAATTTGGTATTCAAACTATTCTTACCCGACCGGAAGAACTGGCCGTTAATGCTATCAATAAATATCTGGAGTTGAAAGCTAGGGGATTGATTTGATTCTTAAAATGTTGAAACGCTTCGCTTGTTGAGATGTTGAATCGTTGAATCTGTTCTAAAGTTCATCTTCTCTCAGAAGATATAAAGGCAAAGATTTCTTAATTTTCATTCTTTACATAAATGAGTTGTCGATATGGGAGTACTCATTTAACTATATCTGAACAATTACTTGAATTTGAATTGCAGGAACAAGGCATTATTTTGTTCCTACAATCCAAATTCAACGATTCAACAAGCGCAGCGTTTCAACACCTCAACACTTTTTTTAGTTTCCCGTAATCATAAACTCTGTTCGCCGATTTGCTTGCCGTCCCGAATCCGTATCATTGCTATCGATAGGAGAAGTCTCTCCGTAACCTTTATAAGTCATCCGTGCTTTGTCAATACCATTTTCGACAAGATAAGTAAAAACGGACTTTGCCCGGTTGTCGGACAACGCTAAGTTATCGGTGTCTGATCCTACGTTATCGGTGTGGCCATTTAACTGAATACTGATTTCTGAATTCTCGTCGAGAAAAGTTTTAAGTCGGTTTAATTCAATAAAAGACTCTGGCCGTAACTCTGCTGATCCCGTATCAAAAAATACATTCCGTAAAACGGTGGGTTTATATTTTTCTAAAGCAGATGCTGGAATTTCCGTACTACCCGTGATTACTTCGGGAACCGCTCGTAGTTCAATTGCGAGTTGATAAGGATCGTTGGTCTCTTTGGATTCCTTCAAGTCAAAGTGCTCAGAATAAAAAATGTACGATGGCTTAGAAACGTTAAACGCATAATTTTTTCCAGTAGGTAACGTAATTAGAAAAAATCCGTCCGGGTCAGAATTAACCGCAGCGTGGATTTTTCCGGTAGACATATCTACTATTTCCACCCTTGAGACCAGAGGCTGTTGCGTTTCTGCGTCCGTAATATTTCCACGTACATAAGTAACTGGCTGTGGTCTGGCCTCTGGATATAATTCAAAACTATAGAGATCCATTCCGGTCGCCTTTTTCTCTTTTTGAGTAGTGTTATTTTTGGATTGAATCCGATCAGAAGCGTAATAAGCGGTTTTGCCATCAAGGCTGACAACCAAGGTACTTTCATCCGCCTCCGTATTGATAGGATAACCTAAATTAACGGGATCTCCCCAGCTGCCATCCGCTTGTTTTCTGGAATAAAATAAATCGAATCCGCCCATTCCGGGATGACCGTTAGACATAAAATAAAGTGTTTGGCCATCGGGGTGAATAAATGGAGATTGATCATCTCCTTCGGTATTAATTTTATCGCTCAGTAACTTTGGCCTGGACCATTTTCCATCAGCACTACGTTGACTTATATAGATATCACTTTTTCCCAATCCCGTATTACGCCGCGAAGTAAAATACAACGACTGACCATCTGCTGACAAGGAAGGTTGAGATTCCCAGTCACGGGAATTGACGGGTGATCCGATATTTGCAGCAGCAGTCCACCGTCCGTTTTTAACTTCAGAAAAGTAAATATCACAACTACCATAACCATCCTTACGGCTATCACACTTGGTAAAAACTAAAAATTTTCCGTCCGGGGTAATATTTTGCGCTCCTTCATTATTTGGCGTATTCACATCCGTAAGTGGAATTCCTTCCTGCCAGATACCGTCTGTTTTTTTACTAATATAAAAATCTTCCTGACCTCTTATTTTTTTAGTAAAAACCAGAATAGATTCGTCCGCAGTTAACGATGGTAAATATTCCTGATCCGTGGTATTTACCAGATTCCCCAGACTTTGGGGCTCAAATGCAACGGGGTTAGCCTTTGCGTGAGCACTAAAGGTCTCTTCTTTTATTCTTTTTTCTGCTTTGGCTAATAGTATTTTATTTTTTGGATTTGAAGCAATATACTGCTTCAAGTGTTCGATTCCTTCCATACTCTTATCTTGATTTAGCTCAGCCAATCCAAGTACATAAATAACTTTAGGGGAGTAGTTAGGATCCATTGCCAGTACTTTTTCAAAACCAACTTCTGCCGCTGCGTAATCTTCCAGGTAATGCTTTAAAGAAGACCATTGAATCTGCGCATCAATAAAATTAGGAGCCACTTTTAACGCTTTGGTAAATTCTTCCAGCGCTTTTTCATCATTGCCACTAATATTATATTCCATTCCTTTTTCGTAAGCCTTTTTAGCCTTTCCAGTTGCGGTCTTCTTGGTTATATAAGTACCTTGAGTAGAGGTAGCCTTTTGAGCACCTGCACATTGTACAAACAGGATAGTTACCAAGAAGAGGATAAATTGTCGCATAATATTTATTTGATGAGTCATCGGTTCTTTCAACCTTGGGTATAATTCAGTCAATAGTATAACGGAATATCCACTAATTTGTAACAGAAATCAAAGGATGAAAATTGTCGTAGAAACCTATTTATTGATATTCTTATTTTGAAATTGTTTAAGAATGAAGCACAATAGTTCTGCTAAGTGTTTTTTTTGCCAATACTTGCAAATACTTTGCCCGCCTTTTGGACTGCAATAGATTCATTTCCAAAAAAATAGTCATTTGCGGTTACACAAATGACTATTAGGTTATTATTTTAGAAAGCTGATGAAATTAATCCGAAGCTAAAAGATCACTTGCTTTGGTATATCCCATTTTTGCCGCCTGCATGGCGTCTTTACGGTAGCCGTTCTTACCACTTTTTTTCAGGGCAAGGGCTTTGTAATAAAGGATTTCGGCCGGATCAACCGCTTCAACTCCAGCGGGCATCGCTTCCACCTGCTTAAAAACATCGACTGCTTCCGTATAGTTTTTGGCAGCCAACAATGCTCGTCCGTAGTGAAAAGTGGCAAAAGGTTGCCATGCCTGATTAGCATCACCGGGCTTAAATTTTCGTTTGCTATAGAATTTTAAATTATTAAAAGCACCGGCATAATCGCCCGTTTCCAGATGACAAAGCGCTTTACGGCGGTGTGCCTGCCAGTAAATAGATTGCAAAGGAATAGACGTTTTAATCGCTAGATTGAAGTCTTCGATTGCTTTTTCTCTATCTCCATTTTTACGATGAATGAGTCCACGACCAAAATAAGGAGCCGTATTAGAAGGATTCAGATCAATACTTTTAGTATAATCATAAAGCGCATCCTGATAATTTTTTAAGATATGATTTACCCGACCTCTTCGTTCGTATGCCAAGGCGTGGCGGTCAAATTTATTGATGGCCTTGGTCAATTCTACGATCGCTTCGTCCTGTTTACCTTTTTCTTCTACCAGGGCACGTCCCTTTAGAAAAGCTTGTACGGCAGCTCGATCACTGTTGGGCTCGATAGTTTTGTGGCTAATTATGGTACCGTTGTCAATCAACCATCCACCAAATTCTCCCGCTACTGCGTATTGAGAAATGTAAGAAAGTAAGCCAACGGTATTTTTCCAGGTTTTCTGACTCGTAGAAGGAGTGATTAAACGAGGGATAACGAAAGAGGAGGAAGAAGCATCAAATACTTCTTCTTCGTCAATAAGTACGTCGTTCTTGTAGTAGTTCTCCACTCTAGACTGATACATTGTGCGTACTTTGTCGAAACTTTTGGGACTACCAAACTCCAGACGGCCTTTGAAGATTGATTTATAAGTCATTTTGCTGTTTTATGAGGAAAAATTTAATAATCGAACCCTGCAAGCAGAATTCTTTTTTGTCTCTGTTATTTTGAGATTAAATAAAATTTATAGAAAAAATCATTTAGTGTCTCTGTAGTAAAATTAAAAACTGGTGTAGTTCCTCAACAACAAGATTAAGTAAGTGATGAATTTGTGGTAACTCAGATTTTTCTGCATTACATTTTTTCTCTCTTAGTTAATAAATAAGGTGGTTGGGAGTAGCATTTTTTTGCAATAAACAAAAAAGATTACTCCCTGCAACACGCAGTTTTCTCTATAGTAAAAATATATTCCTAGGGATATCTAGTGAAAAGATGTATTTCCAAATTAACATAAAATGGACGAACATCTACAAATATGCGCTATTTTTTGGAATAATCAAAAAAAATAAGCAACTTTGGTGGCTTTTTCAAAAAATCAGCCTTTTCGAAAGATTTCAATCATTTGGTATATAGTGCTTAACTCACTCGTTCCTTCTAATTTTCAGTGATTTATACAATTACTTTTAACTAAACAACCAAGTCAGTAATATAAAATTTTTTTTCATTTATTTTACTATCAAAATCTAAAGAAGACTAAAAAAGCCCGATAAATCATAGTTTATCAGGCTTTTATTTATTTTTTTTAAAAAAATTATCCCATTTCAGATTTAACTTCTGTCACTTCTGGGACCATTCTCTTCAACATTCCCTCAATTCCTGACTTTAACGTTACAGTAGAAGAAGGACACCCACTGCAAGACCCCTGTAAAATTACCGTTACTACACCTTTATCAAAAGACTTAAATTCTATATTACCCCCATCCATTTCTACTGCTGGCTTGACATAAGTCTCAATCAGTTCTTTAATTTTAGCAACAATCTCTACTTCTTCTTCTGAGTAGTCGTAACTCACCCCTCTTTCTGCCTCAATCTTTTCCATTGCTTCCGCAAAACCATCCTTTATTAAGGGTTTTTCTGCTTCAATATAAGCCTTAATGAATGCTTTTGCAGGTAGCATAATATCTTCCCAGGAATAGTTGAATTCCTTAGTAATCGTGACAAAATTATTGCTAATATAAACGCCTTTTACATAAGGTAGCTCAAAAATTTCTTTTGCCATTGGAGACCATTCGATCGCCAGTTCTTCTTCTCTAAAATCTGCCGTACCCCGATATAACATACGGTTGGTAACAAATTTCAACGATTCCGGATTGGGTGTTTGCTCCGTATATAACATCACCGGACTTTTAGTGGTCGTATCTTCCATTTTTATTTATTTTCTTTTTTATGAAAATTTCTATTTTGATCAAAGTCATTACAAAGTTAACACAATTTAAAACCATCTGGTTGTAATTTTATCGTCAGATCTACTAAAAAGAAGATTGAGAACTAATTCTCCTGATGGTAATTGGGATAAAATAAATACATACCCGCCGGACCTTTAAATTTCACGGGCGTTCCTACCATTGCTTCTTAAAATAAGAATTTCGTAGCAAGTCCTCCCTCTGGTTTGACGATTCACAATTCCAAACCGTTTTTTCTCAAGCCAGAGCCGTGGCGTTGTGGGCGTCACATACTTAATCTTCGTAATCTAGCTATCATACCACTTCCAAGCCATCTTGTTTAAGTGAACTACCCCGACCCAAGGGTACGGGGCATCAAAATCATCCTAAAAAGGAGTTTTGATTTTTCAGCGTTTCATCGCAATCTGCATGCTATAAAGAATGACTTACAATCGCTCCACGCTTGTTTTCTACCGTCCCGGTAGAATATAGCTTTAAACCCTCACGGTGGATATTTTTCGCAGCGTTCAAATCCCGATCTATCATCCTTCCGCAGCTCTGACACGTAAATTTACGATCAGATAAGCTTATTTCATTTTTGTGACCACATTCATAATCCAACTTCGAGGACGCAAAGTAACGGCCAACCAGAATCGTCGTTTTGCCATACCAATCAGATTTATACTTTAGCTGTTCCTTAATTCTACCCCACGCAACATTAGAAATATGCTTCGCTAATTTGTGATTACGCAACATCCCCTGAGTATTCAGGTCTTCCAGACAAATAACATCATAGTTTTCTACTAAATAACTCGTCATTTTATGTGTGTAGTCATTTCGAATATTTGAAACCTTATGATACAACCTGGCAACTTTCAACCTTTGTTTTTCACGTCGATTGCTGCCTTTGGTTTTACGACTTAAATGCCGTTGTGCCTGTGCTAATTTCTTTTCGAATTCATTGATGGTTCTATGATTTTCAAAAGTCAGTCCGTCGCTTAGCGTAGCTAAAGTCGTCAAACCCAGATCAATGCCAACTGTCTTTCCAGTTTTGGGAAGTGCCTGAATTTCTGTTTCACATAAAATTGAAACATAGTGAATTCCATCTGCGGTACGACTTAGCGTAGCACTACGAATTTTACCGCTCGTTCTGCGATGAAAACAGATCCTGATTCCTTCTAAAAACTTTGGAATAATTAATTTCCCTTTTTCAATTCGAACATTTTGAGGCACCGAAAAACTTTGTTTACTTCGCCTGGATTTAAAGGATGGAAACTTTGCCTTTAATTTCTGATTGAAAAAATTCTTGAAAGAAGTGTCCAAATTTTTCAAACTTGCCTGAAGTGATAAACTGTTGACTTCCTTTAGCCAGGGTTGATTCGTTTTTTTCATTTTTGGAATTTCGCTTTGATATTCAAAACGATTCCAAGGACGATTATTTTCTTTAAATTCGGTAATAGATTTTCCCAGAAAGTGATTATAAATAAACCGACAGTGACCAAAATGCTTAGCAAGCAAATCTGATTGTTCTTGAGTTGGAAAAAGTCGATATTTGTATGCCTTTAACATGACGTAAAAATACAAAAAGTTTATCTATAAAACAACAAAATGTTTTATATTTTTAGTTTGCCCTTTCGGGCAGTTTATTCATCCCCGACCCAAGGGGACGGGGAATTCTAAACATTGATTAAAAACAGAATTAAACAAATTTCATTTTATTCCCTCTCTCCGTTCCCGATGATCGGCGCAATCGGCTCCGTCTTATTCAATAATGGCACCACCGGTTTATCGGGTTTTACAGGCCTGACAGGACGTGGGATGCTATCAACTGTATGGATTTCTTCCGACCGAATAATCAAAATTGAATCTACCCGAGCATTTGCCTCTTTCATTACTTTTTCCCGACAACGCTTCTGCAAATTAAGTCGATAATCTTCTACTCTTTCGAATACTTTCGCCTGTATCATGGCCTCCCGATCAGAGAAGTCTTGCTGCTGGAATCCCAGCATAATCACCAGCACCAGCAAAGCCAACAAACTTAAAATTAGTTTTTTCATTGACTAAGAATTTTTTTTATTTCTTCAATGCGCTTTGTCAAAAGGGAATCTACCACCTCTGTTACCGACGCTTCAAAATTTAGCTCGCAAAGACTATCATTCATTACTCGTAAAACTTTATTTTCCTTAAGGACCAACGAATCCACCACCTTACGTTCCGCTCTCGTCAGTCGCTCGCTTTCTTCTACACAGGACATAGGGAGCAGGAAACAACTCGTCCAGAAGAGAAAGAAGAAAAGAGGACCTGAGGGTTTGCAGATAATAATGAATAATTTTTTAATGAGTAATGAATAATGCACGTGATTTGTAGTTGATTTTTTTATGAAAACAAATTGATTTTTAATGAATAGTGAATACTTTTTCAAGGAATAATACACGCAAAGAAAGACCACGATTGAAGGCATTATTCATTCTCCTATTATTCATTATTCACTACTAGTCCCTATCCAAATCAATCACTTTCTTCTTCAACTCAAAATTCTTTCCCAGATATACCTTTCGTACCATTTCATCGGCTGCCAGTTCCTCCGCCGTTCCTGCTTTAAGAATATTTCCTTCAAACATGAGATACGCACGATCGGTAATCGACAAGGTTTCCTGTACGTTGTGATCCGTGATCAGAATGCCGATATTTTTAGTTTTGAGTCGTTCGATGATATACTGAATATCTTCTACGGCGATTGGATCAATTCCGGCGAAGGGTTCGTCCAATAAAATAAAAGTCGGACTCGTCGCCAGTGCCCGGGCAATCTCCGTCCGGCGTCTTTCTCCACCAGACAAAGTATCTCCTATGTTTTTACGAACTTTGTGCAAGCTAAACTCATCCATTAATTCTTCCAACTTGATTTTTTGATCCGTTTTTGACAATTCGGTCATCTCCAGTACACTCCTGATATTATCTTCCACACTGAGTTTTCTAAAAACGGAAGGTTCTTGTGGTAAATATCCCACGCCTTTTTGTGCTCGCTTGTACATCGGCAGGTCTGTTACATCTTCGTCCTGCAAAAATACACGACCGGATTCTGGCTTTACAAAACCTACCACCATGTAAAAGGTAGTCGTTTTACCGGCACCATTCGGGCCTAGCAATCCGACAATTTCACCCTGATTGACGTTCACGGAAACTTCTTTCACCACCGTTCGGCCACCATATTTTTTAATTAAATTTTCCGCTCTGAGGATCATTTGATGTTGTTGAGTTGTTGAATCGTTGAATCGTTGAATCGTTGAATCGTTGAATCGTTGAATATTTACGATAGTAGATACCACTAAAATCGCAGACATTATTAATTTTTCATTAAAAAATTATCAATTAAACCCTTACCCCTTACCCCGCCTTTCCCTCTCTCCCCTGCCATCCGGCCTTCCCGGTCTTTCTGATTTCTCCTCTGTTTCTACCTTCACTGGTGCGGTAAATAATTTCTCCAGATCAATTTCGGTGTCCACTTCCCAGCCCGCGCGCAATTCTTCCAGGGTAGTAATTCGTTGTTGTTCGGGTTGTTTTTTTTGATAATAATTTCCTGAATCGCGACGACCATTTTTGTTACGATCTTTAGTCACGCGCAAGCTGTAATTCCCGATGGGCAACGCCACTATTTTCTTTACGACCAAGGTATCATTAGCTACGGAGAACGATTCTACTAAGTTATCATTTTTAAAAAGTAATTCCAAGAAATAGGTAGTTCCAGGTTGAATCCCCCGAATATTCAGGGTCAGATCGCCAAATACATCGCGGGGGGACGGCTCGTAAATTTGTGTAAACGTATCAGCGTATACCAAACCGGTTAATGCGGTAGCGGCTCCGGGTAGTATCTGAAAATAATAACTGGTATCCGCCCAAGGATGACGAATCGATAGCTTTCTTCGATCTAAACTATCGATCATCACTTCAATTGGCACCGCAGTATTTAAGGAATCCGAGTAGAGTTTGATTTTACTCGGATCAAAATTTTCTAATGGACTTGAAAACGTAATAGGTAAAGATTTCAGAGGATTGATTTTGATGGCAGTCGGACTAGCCTTTTTTACAATTAATAATTTATTTTTCTTTAAAAAACTATCCCGCTCCACGCCACGTACCACGATCGTATCCCGCAGCGAATCCACCGCCACTTTTAACAACCAAGTATCTGCTACCGCGGTATTGTGCCAGACAAAAAGGGTGTCCTCTATATTTTCACGGTACACCTCTACGTCGATTATACCATAGTCCAATTTTGCCGATTTGGGATCATTACTAAAAATTAATTTTAACTGACCATACTGACTACTATCCACCTTAATCAGTCGATTTCTTCCTTCTTCTTTAAATAAGCTAATGGAAATTTCATTACTGGTAGAATCATTAATGATGATAGGGTCTTCTAAAAAACCAATACTTTCTCCACTATTGTCAAATTTATAATTAGTGAAACTTTCCAGCAAGGCCACCACTTTAAAGGTATCAGATTTTACATTATTAATTTTAAAGGTACCCGCTTTATCAGTCCGTCCAAAATAAAAAGGCAGAACCTTGCTCACCACGCTGTCTTCCATTACATCGTATAACATGACAATGGCCTTTTCCACTGGCTTTCCGCTGATTGCATCCGTAACCATACCCGTAACCGATAGCGAATCAAGAAAATCACCCGTAGAAAAAACAAAGGTAAAATCCTCTACTTTATTTCCTTCCGTATAATCCTGAATGGCTTCTCCAAAATTAATGGAGTAAGTCGCATCCGGGCGGAGCGTTTCTTTTTCATCAAACTCAACGAGCACCGATTTACCTTTAACACGGGTTTTAAGGCTATAGGTCAACGGAGGAGAGATAATGACTTCCGTCGAAACCTTTTTGAGTTGTATAAATTCGTCAAATTTTAATTCTATGGTTTGTTTATTAAAATTGGTCTGTAGATTTGGGGTAGACTCCGCAGTATTCAGTACTGGAGGCTTCGTATCCTTGGCTCCTCCGGTCAATACACCGGGTTGTGCACACTGATAAAACACCAATAATACCATTCCTAATAAACAGGCGGAAATAAATTTATTTTTCAAAACCATTTTTATTATCAAAATCTCAGATTAATCGTCCTGTAAAAATAAACGAATTTAAGCAGGTTGGCAGTATGAATAAGCAGTATTATATAGTTAGCTTCCCGATCCGCCACCACGGGGATGAAAACTCAAAATAGTTTCCCGTAAAAAATCAGTATCCAAATGCGTATAGATTTCCGTAGTAGTGATCGACTCGTGGCCCAACATATCCTGTACCGCCCGTAAATCGGCTCCTCCTTTAATCAGATGGGTGGCAAACGAGTGACGAAAGGTATGTGGACTAACTGGCTTTTCGATCCCCGCCGCTTTGGCCGCTTCTTTAATGATCATAAATACCATCACCCGACTCAGTCCTTTTCCTCTGCGATTCAAAAACAAAATATTTTCGTGGTCCGGATGAATATTGTTCTGAACCCTCCGGACCCCTTCCTGGTAAAGGTTGATATGTTTTTTCGCTTCCTGACCGATTGGAACCAGCCTTTCTTTATTTCCTTTTCCAATTACCTTGATCAATTCCAAATCAAAATAAAGATTAGAAAGCCGCAAATTGATCAGTTCGGAGACTCGCAGACCACATGCATATAATGTCTCCAGCATGGCCCGGTTACGAACCCCGTGTGGATGGCTCAAGTCAATCGTAGCGATCATGGCCTGAATTTCATCGTAGTGAAGCACTTCCGGAATTTTTCGCCGCAGACGAGGGCCTTCCAATAAGGAGGTAGGATCATCAGAGATGATATCTTCGATGAGTAAGTATTTGTAAAAAGCTTTCAGACCAGAGATCAACCGCGCCTGCGAATTGGCTTCTAATCCCAATCCATTAATCCAAAAAATAAAATCCTCTAATTGTGTCGTCGTCACCTCTGCCGGCCCCAGCGTTATTTCTTTAATAGCAAAATAGCTGATTAATTTTTCGACATCGCGCAAATAGGCTGCCACCGAATTTTGGGATAAGGTGCGCTCCAGGAGAAGATAGGATTTAAAAGATTTTAGGGTTGTATCCCAATTCATGATTTAAAAATTCAACAATAATTAATAAGTAATGCGAGTCAGGGGTTGAAAACTTAGCTAATCCTTTGTCTGTTTATCAAATACTTTCTGCTTCTTGCCGCTTGCTTCTTGCTTCACTCGACCGCAATAGAAGAGGGCAAGAAGCAGAAACAATATAACCTTTGAAATTGATCTTGCTCTATTTAAGAAATTTAATTTTTAAACCATAATTTGCATAAGTAGTTAAAAATAAACTATAACCTCAAAATACCACTAATTCTCCACTGAAATATCTCAACCCAGCGGTTATTTATTGATGAAG
The DNA here is from genome assembly GCA_938015415.1 of uncultured Saprospiraceae bacterium. Taxonomy (GTDB): domain Bacteria; phylum Bacteroidota; class Bacteroidia; order Chitinophagales; family Saprospiraceae; genus JALZUU01. The sequence goes on along the minus strand of CALLPK010000052.1, from coordinate 136 downwards.
CTGTTTAAAAATGATTTGTTTAAATTCTAATCAGGATCAGAGCAAAAGCTAAATAGTGCAAGCTCAACCAAGTTTCGGATTTAGTTTCAAATCTTACTAGAAGAGCTTTAAAGGCATCAATCCAAGCGTTCGTCCT